>JAJFID010000390.1 GCA_021775325.1 Rhodospirillales bacterium | reverse complement strand
GAGCTATTGCCCGAATCGGTTACACCATGTATCATGATGTAAGCAGTTTTTAGAAAGAACGTCAACACCATGGATCAAGATGTAGCTCTAGGCGTTACAATGACCATTACCCAGGCCGAGCTGCCGATCCTCCGTTCGGCTGGTCGCCTGCGGGAATACGCGGTTGTTTATCGATGTTACCGAACTCAGGATGGGGGTGGATTTGGCAATCAGGCCGACCATCCGTTTGCCTGGGGCGTTCTGGTTTACGTGGATGACGAGGTTGCGCGTATCCACAGTGCCCGCGGCTTGCCCCGGGAATGGACAGATCTGACCCGGCTTGAGGTCTGGATGCGTGACCAGGGGTTCTGGTACTGGTGGATGCGGAACGATCTCGATCAGCTCGGTGGATACAGTGCCACTGAGCCCGAGTCCGAAATCACTGAAGAGTCAGTGGAAGACTTACCCCCTCTCCCGGACACCATACCTCAGTAGTCATTCCGAGACTCGTCGGCACAAAGCGCACGAGCCTGAAAAGCAAACTCAGTTAACTGTTTCGGCAACCAGATAGGGCCTCAGTTTTTCTGCCATGGTCTTGCTGTCGAAAATTGGCGGCAGCAACGTCATGACCTTGCCATTGGCGCCGAGCAGATAAATTAGGGAGCCATGGGCAAACATCGGGTTCCCTGTTCTGCTGGTTCCCGTCAATTGCGCGTCCACCCTGAACAGTTTTTGAACGTCGGCAATTGCCGCCACTTCGCCGGTCAGCCCGATGAGACGTGGATGGAGTCTGGGCATCTCTTGTAAGAGCACCGCCGGTGTTTCGTTCTCGGGATCTATAGTGATCAGGATCGGCTGGAGTTTGTCGCCGGTTTCTTCCAGCAGATCAACTGCCTCCAGCATGACTTTCAGCGCCACAGGGCAAATGCTCTCGCATCGGGCATATCCAAAAAAGACCAGTGGACGACGCCCGTCGTAATCATCGTGGTTACGCACCACGCCATGCTGATCGGTCAGCTCAAACGGTCCGCCAATATCAAGCGGAAACGATGCCGGTTCCTGAACGGCGTCTGTTTCCGGGGTAGCCGCCGAAACCGTTTCAGGTGTCACATGATTTTCGTCATCGTGTGCACGTGCGTCAGCCAGGAAAAAACCGGAAGAGGCGACAACAACCAAACCCGGCACAAGAAAATGCCTGATACATCGTGTTGCAGCTCGGGTTTGGTACCCGGAAATCAATAGTTCTCTTCCAGGAACAATCTGTCCTCTTCCAGACCGATGCCGAGGAAGCCATCCCTTTCAATCAATGCATTAATCCGCGGGTCTTTTCGAAACCAGGATTTCTTGGCATTGCTGGTCGGGTCGATACCGTTGTTCTTCGCCCATTTGTCCAGGAACCTGTTTGTGCGTTGCCATTTACCACCCACAGGTTTGACAAACTGGACCGCAAAGACGCGCACGCCATAATTCTCGGTAAAGATTCCGTCCACCGTCACGTTCTGGCCGCAGAAATCAATTAGATCATCGGTAGCCCCAGAGAAGTTGGCGGCGTTTTTGGTTGGAAGCACGAGTTTGTTTTCCGCCGTTAGCAACCCCAGTTGACGCCGTCCCTCACCGCAGGACTTGGGGCAGTCACCGGTCAGCTCGCACAGCACATCCACGACGGTCGCGTCGAACCGGGCTTCTTCTTCACCCGCGACGCCCCAGCTATCTGCCGCCGATGCCACGGACCCCGACGCCAGCAGCACGGATATCGCAAAAACAATTACGCGGAAATCAGTCATGATGCTCATTGCCCGGGTACTCCAAATTCTGGAATGACACCGTAATCATCGTGCGTGCGGTTTGTAATACCGGCGTTTTCCACGATTTCGTCGATCACGATATACTGGATGCCATCGCGTTCCATAACATTGCCCTCGACGACAACTCGGTTTGACTGGATTTCCAGAATACGCGGGTTGGCGTTGGAGGTATCATCATCGCCAAGCTTCAGGACCATGTAGATTTCACCGGTTTCGGCAAGCAGCCCAACCGGAATGCCCCCCGCCGCGCACCATACGGCACACTGATGATGGGCGGTGCCGGTTATGGCTTCCCCGCCTCCCATGATTTCCGAGACATAACACCAGGTGTCGATAATTTCGCCTGTAATCTGAACGCGTTCACTGGTTGCGGCCTGGGCACCCGGAATCAGCCCCATGCCGAGTGCGCCTGCCAGAACGATGGCGGATAGAATTTTCATCAGGTTGACCTTTGCCTGGGTGGTTTGGGAACGCACACAATACGCAATGCAGTCTGGTATGGCATGTCAACAGTTTGTGAAACTTGCGTGAAACGAAATGACAGCGATCAAACGATTGTTGTTCGGACGTTTACTATTTTCCACTGGCGCGATTGGCGTCGGCAATCAGGCAGATCATTTCGAACATCATTGCGGCTGAAAGATGCGATGTCATCTTGTTGGGGTGGTCCTTCGTTGGCATCAGGCAGACAACGTCTCCGCCGATGATATCGAGCCCCCGCATGCCACGCATTACATGCAATACGTCCCGCTGCCACAGGCCTTCAACGCTCACTTCAAGGTTGGCAACGCCGGGTGCCACGGTTGTATCAAAACAGTCGAGGTCGAGCGTGATGTAGAGCGGCATATCTCCAACACGATCACGCACGATGTCCACAACCGCCTCGGGTCCAAGTTCGTGGTATCGATCAATATTGATGATCTCATAACCCAGGTCGCTGCTGGTCTTGATCCAGTCCAGGGTTCGCGGGTATCCACGGATGCCAAGCTGGACACTGCGGGATGCGTCCACGTGGCAATCACGGACCAGATAGGCCGCCCAATGCGCCGCAGATTTATATGCGCCCAGGAAATGCGGAACCTGTTCGAAGGCGTCGGTATGAGCGTCGAAATGCAGTATGGCGACCTGACGTCCACCGGACAGTCTGGAGTCTTTCCCACCCAACGCCTGCAGAATGCCGCCGGTGATGGAGTGATCGCCGCCGATGGATACGGGGCGTACACCCGCCGCGTCGATCTTCTTGTAAAATGAAGTAATGCGTTCAATGCATTTTTCGTTGTCATTGGCTTCCGGGAACGGCACATCGCCAAGGTCGGCAATCCGGCATGTATTCCAGGGATCAAGTTCGAAGGGAACATGACAACGGCGGGCAAGGGCGGAAATATCGCGCACGGCCCGAGGCCCGAGATGCTGATCCCGTTCCGTGGTGCCGTTGCCGGTGCTGTGGGGCACACCAACAAGGGCGATGTCGCACTCAGCCGGGTCCTTGATGATAGGGCAGCGAAACAGGCTTGGTATCCCCCACCAGTAAAGCGAGGACATCATCAGTTCGTCTTCGGGTGTTAACTCGTCAGACACAATCGTTTTCCTTTCCAGTAAACGCTCGCCGAAAGCTCATCCAAACCATACTTTGTTATTGCGGCACGCCTGTCATGCGACGGCGACGTTCGAGAAATTTCTCATGTGATTCGACCGTCCCATCGTGAAAAGACCCGAACCATTTATCCAATGGTAGCTCAAGGCCACCGTAGTTGCATTCAAAGTATCGGTGATGCATCTGATGATGAAACGTGCCGAGACCCAGCTTGTTTTTGTTTCCCTTAACGAGCCCGTCGAACCCTGTATGGGTGGTTGCTGCTGTCAGCGTGAAGTATTGCAGGTGATAGATGACATGGATCGGATGCGATATCACCAGCCAGTGGATCAACACGGATCCGAGATAAATAATGTGCTCAACCGGATGCATGGACATGCCGGACCAGGGACCCACATTGATATTGCGGTGATGAAGGGAATGGACCGTCCGGTACAGGAACGGATAATGGATCAGGCGATGGATGAAATAGAAATAGAACGACTCCCAGAGCGGCACCAGAGCAAACAAAACGACGAACCAGACCGGATTGTCACTCCACATGAGATAAGGCACGTAGCCATTTGCCATGCCCCACATCATCACAACTTCATAGGCCGTCCAAACCGTAACACCGCTGGCACAGGTCCAGAACATGTTGTCGAAGATCTGGTTGTTAAAGGTGAACACCCGGTTGTTTTTTGCCAGTGCCCGGGTATCAAACCGATGGTTATCGCCCTGTTTTCGGAATGTGTAAAAATACAGATGGAGCCCACCGGCAACCAGCACCATCAGGCCGAGGTTTCGCACATAGATTTGTAAAATCCAGTCGGGCGCGAACTCTTTGCACCTCTCAAGGGCAGGATGCAGATAGAACCAGGACACTATGGCAAGCGGCACCAGCAAGAGCCGCTCGGAAACCGGGAACCACGACCTGAATACCCAGACGAGCGCCTTGCCCGGATTCAGTGGCCACACAAAGAATGGCGATATCTGGAGGGGAACATCCGGTTTGAAATTCCAGCCGCGCAAGCCAGTTTTCGGTGTCTCCATCATTGACTCTGATGAAGGGCTCGTAACATTCGTCATGGTTTTTCCCTATCGGGCAATACGCTCAGAGCATTATCTGTTCACATGGGTTCACAGAAAATGCTCCGACTTATTGATATTGCGCAAAGTCACCGTCACAAATTGATTCAATTTGCCCGGGTCTTGCTCTAGTGGGCCAACTATATTCAATTATCATAACCCTGGAAAAATATTTTTTTGTCAGGTATCCAATTCCCACGCCTGCTTCTGATCCGCTGGTCGAATACAGCCCCACGTCAGACGGGTATCGCCCCCGGGCACAGCGTCGCTGGAAAACGAAGACCGTCGCACTTGACATTGCAGGAAAATACGACTATATACCTATAAAGTGAATTTAGCGTTCTTTTCCATTGTAAATATGAAATTGTGAACAGGACCCGCACGTCGGCAGACCAGAACGTGCGGTGAACTCGTAAGCCATTGATTCCAAACAGTTCCGGAAAATGCAGACAGGGGCACCTCACAGGTGTCATCAAATGTGTACAAAATGAGTAAAATCAACGGCTTGCGGGGTGAAAATCAGGCCTGAATCCGGTCAGCAGTGTGGCAAATGTGTGCAAAAGTAGACAGTGTGTTTGCCGGGTGTATACAAACCGAATGATTTCAAAGACTTGGAGATTCGGTGTGGCACCGGCTATCCAGTTCGCAACATGCGGTCTCACACCGGTGTTGGTCAGGCAGGTGATCGGCTTCTGATGGCTTCTGTTACGCCCTGAACCATAATGCGCCAACGGATCAGCGCAGGAAACTGGAACGGGACCGCATTTGGGACCCATAAACTGAGAACTGAAAAACACAGGTGGCGAATGTCTGGTTACCGGGTTGTTGCGACCCCGGTTCAGCGTGCGTCGAAACTTCGGTTGATGCCCCGTAGGAGACATTTCGTTCTGTCAGTGGTACCTAATGTTAATCCAGACAAACTCAACGCTCATTGAGTGTTCCAACAGGTGTAAGATGACAGCTTCAACTAGGATAGTGCTACTGAACGGCGTCGGTAGCGTTGGGAAAAGTTCGATTGCGAGGGCACTTCAGAAAATCACAACGAAACCATATCTCCATGTGGCAATGGATGACTTTATGGCAATGTTGCCAGATGCGTATCAGGACCATCCAGACGGCGTCAGTTTTGAAACAACAATGGAGAGAGGGAACCCTTCTGTCATTGTCAGAACGGGCATTGTGGCTGAGCGCGCATTCAGTGGGATGCGTCAAGCCATTGCGGCATTGGCCTCCGTCGGTAATGACCTGATCGTTGATGAAGTCATTTTTGGCGATGTCACATCGGAATGTGGGAGTGTTTTGTCTGACTACAAAGTGTTGCTTGCCCCCTTTCAACTACATCTTGTTGGGGTTCACGCACCGCTTATAGTTCTTGAAGATCGTGAACGCCAGCGTGGGGACCGCCTAGTTGGCTTGGCCCGTTGGCAGTATGATCGCGTGCATCAGGGCATTGCTTATGATTTTGAAATCGACACCGAGTTCATGTCGCCGTCTGAATGCGCGATCATGATCAAAGACCGATTTAAACTGTGATCGAGACAAACTTGTTAATGTCCACTCCAGGCTATCAACACGCATGTCTGCATTGATCAGTTTTTGACTGCTGTGTAAACAATACTGGACGTGCTCATCCGCACTGCGGATGCCCACCCATTGAACAATCCGAGGCCTTCCCTGTACACGCGTTCCATTGAGTATGGGTTCGAATTACGACGCCATGTGTCCGGCGATATCCGAAGAACTCAGGCAAATGTTAAACCTGTCCCGGATCGCCCGGTCCGCGTCAGAGGACAAGTAATCGGGATAATGTGAAGACAGGATATCCTGCGCCTTTGTCCGGGCGGTCTGCCATATGTCCGGCTGGCCTTCTTCCGCCCAGACAACGGGTGCATTGCGGTCCGCCAGCGGCGGGTAGAAATAGTCCCGTTGCATGGCGGCAATCGTGTGATCCGAGCCCAGAAAATGGCCGGCCCCAGTTACCGTGTCGAGGACGGCGTCAAAACCAAGGGTTTCCTCATTGACTTCAATGCCACGGACCATGCGGTAAACGTGCGACAGCATCTCGTTATCCAGAACAAAGGCTTCGAAGGATGCGCCCAGAAGGCTCGCCATCATACCGGAGGATTCGTAGATCATGTTCGCTCCGGCAAGCCCTGCGGCCACAGCGCTCAGGGCTTTCTCGGCACCCATTTGTGCATCGACGGCCTTGGCATCACCCATGGAACAGGCAACACCTGACGGCAAACCCAGGTGGTTGGAAATCTGTGCCGAGCCTGCATTCATGATCGAAATTTCTCCGCCACTGCCACAGAACGAGCCTGTCCGGAGATCGATCACAAAAGGCCAGTTTGAGAAGATCATCGGGTATCCCGGACTGAACACATTGACCATAACCAGAGCCGCCAGTGTTTCAGCCGTGGTCTGGGCAAGCATACCGGCCGGGGCTGCCGGTGATGTGGCGCCGGACTGTGCGGCGATGATGGCATTGATCGGAATGCCGCGACGGATACACGCCGTTGTCACATCGACCGCATCTTCTCCGTATCTCAAGGGTGAAATAACCGGAGAGATATGTGCTTTGCAGAAAGGTCTTTCGCGAAACTTGCCCTCACCACCCAGCGCCATATCAAACATGTCGATGATGGGATCGACGGTCTCGGCAATGGTAAAACTGGTTCCCACCGGTTTTGTGGTGCCCGCCAGCAGGGCATAGGCTGTGTTGATATCCAGATCAATTGTGTCGGGGACATCTGTCGCCACACAACAGCGCGTGAACCAGCTTACATTCTCCAGCGTATCGGCGAGGCGCGTGAAATCGTAGAGGTCCTTCAATGTAGAGCCACGATACTCGCCACTCTCCATATCAAGGGTCTGGACAGCAGCTCCGCCTGTACCAAAACGAACACGATCACCGCCGATCTCGAAATCATGTTTCGGGTCGCGACCGTGGAACACGAATGACTTGGCTGCGCCGTCGATGATGTCTTCCACCATGGATCGCGAAAACGACAGGCGTCCCAGGTCGTTAATGCGACCGCCTTTTGCCAGAGCCTGCTCCATAAGAACCGGCGGAACCTCGGCCATGCCAATCTCGTCAAGAATCCGGAATGCGGTATCAAGAATATCCGCAAGACCTGAATCCGTAAGCGGTTTGTATTGTCCGCCACGTTGACCGGGCGGGCAGGGGTTCACTTCAGCGACGTCTGCCGTACGCGCCGCAACCCGCGCCGCACGCCCTTTACCACGACGACCAATCTTCATTTCCACGCTTGTCATATCACGCTCCTCACCAGATTGTTCGCCGGATCGTACCGGCAAGGTTCTACAACAACTGCGCTGGCTAGATTACCAAGCAGGAGCACGTGAAACTCCGTTCCTGTTTCGGCGTATTGTGGATCAACAAATCCCATGGCCAGGTTTTCTTTTGTCCGGTGGCCATAGGCGGCCGACGTGATTGTGCCCACAACCCTGTCATCGACGAGGATTGAATCGCCCGGATGTGCTTCCGCTTCGTCAGTATCGATGACCATCGACACGAACATCCGTTTTGGTCCATCGGCACATTGTTCCGCCAACCCGTCTTTACCGGGGAACTTCGGTTTATCCTGATTGATGAAACGCTCCAGTGCGCTTTCTACAGGGTTGAACTCCGTAATGAGATCAGCTTTCCAGTGGCGATAACCTTTTTCAATACGCATGGATTCCGTCGCATAGAGGCCAAATCGCCCAAGTCCCAGGGGCTCGCCCGCTTCCGTTAGTATCTTGTACGCGAGGTAGAGTTGCTCTGCCGGAATGTGCAGTTCCCACGCCAGTTCGCCGGAAAAGCTGACCGACATGGCTGTAACGTCCGCATGACCGATGGTGCACCTTTTGACAGAAAGCCATGGAAATGCTTCGGCGGACCAGTCGGTGCGTGGACTGACCCTGCCAAGTAATTCGCGGGAGCGTGGCCCGGCAACGACCAGAATCTGATGCGAGTTCGTCAATTGGCGTAAGGAAACGCTGTCAGGCTTTCTGGCCATAAGCCAGTCCCAGTCATGATGTTCTGCCGCTGCAGCAGATCCCCACCAGTCGAGATCATCATCAATCTTCGCCAGTGTTGCTTCACCAAGGACGTTGCCCTTGTCGGTCAGGAAGTATCCCAACCCAACCTTGCCAGTTTTTTTCGGTGTTCGGCCACAAAACAGACCATCGAGCCATTCGGCACAGCCGTCACCTGAAATCTCATACCGGTTGAACCCTGACACTTCCATGAGACCGACACGGTTCTGGACGCAATCCACTTCTGCAGCCACAACTTCTTTTGTGGGCGTGAAGCGGAAAGAGTGTTCATCCACAAAATCGGGGGCTGGTTTGAAAAACAATGCGCGTTCCCAGCCGTTGACCACACCAAATGCTGCGCCCTCTGATTCCAGAACTTTTGTCAGCGGTGTCGTTCTCGCTGACCTGCCTGCCGGGCGGAATTCATGGGGCATATGGAATCGGAACTCATTCTGATAGTCTTCGATGGCTTTCAGCGCGGTATATTCCGTGTTCGCATATCGACTGAAGCGCCTCGGATCCAGACACCAGGTATCGTAACAAGCTTCGCCATGAATGATTTGTTGTGCCAGTAACCAGCCATGGCCGCCTCCTTCGCCTAATCCGGCGCGCAAGCCAGTGATACACCACGCATTGCGCCTGCCGGGAATTCGGCCAACCAACGGCAACCCATCGGGCGTGTATGTAATCGGGCCATTGACGACGGAATGGATACCAACATCTGTCAACGCCGGAAGACGGACAAAAGCACCTTCCATAACGTCCATGCAGCGATCAAGGTCGTCCGGACACAAGGCACTGGTAAAGCCGGGATCAATACCGTCCATGCCCCAGGTCTTGCACCCTTGTTCATAAAACCCGACAAGCAGGCCCTTCTTTTCCTGCCTGGAATAGAAGTCGTCCGTGGGACAGCGGATCAACGGGACGCGGTAATCTATCTCCTCCAGTGCCAGAATTGGTTCGGTTAACAGATACTGATGCTCCATAGACACAACCGGATGCTCCACACCCATCATCGTGCCAATTTCGTTACATCGATAACCGCCTGCATTCACCACATGCTCGGTCTCGATATCGCCCTTTTCCGTGTGGACAATCCATTCACCGGACGGTTTTTGCGTTAGGCCTGTTACCGAATTGTGACGATAAATTTCGGCACCGTTTTTGCGGGCACGGCGCGCAAGTGCCTGACACAGTTGTGCCGGATCGATATCCCCGTCCATAGGATCCCACAGCGCGCCCAATAGTCCGTCTGTGGTAATCAGGGGATGGCGACGCCCACATTCTTCCGGGTCAAGGATTTCGAAGTCCACATCCATACCTTTGGCCATTGAGAGGAAGTGGTTGTAACCATCCAGGTGGTCTTGTGTGCTGGCAAACCGAAGCCCACCGTCACCATGGTGATAGTTGATGGGATAATCCGGATCGTCGGCCAGTTCCTTGTATAGCCGGATCGAGTGTGACTTCAGCCCCACCATGGTTTGATTGCCACCAAAGTTCGTGACTTGAGCCGCCGAGTGCCAAGTGGTCCCCGACGTGAGTTCGTCCCGCTCCACCAGCACAACATCGGACCAGCCTTCGGTCGTCAGATGATAGATTAGAGAGCAGCCGGCAATGCCACCTCCAATGACGACAACGCGCGCTTGCGATTTCATGGCAATGCCCTCCCGATCAATTCAAGAGAAATTGTGGTAAAGTATTGAGAGTAGTCTGTTGCTGTCAGCATTTGATCAGTCTCCGGATAGATTTTGCAGTAAGTATTAAACAGCCTTGTTGGCGCGTACTTACTCTGTCGGAGGACGATCAATCTTTTTTGGCATGGGGGCCGGCCCAGTAGAATTCCGGACGATTAGTTTGGTTTCAAATGCACGTAACTGCGCTACCCTTTGACCCTCCAGTTTTGACACCAGATACCGGGCCGCATGTTCACCCATCTCGCGGCGAGGTGTTCTGACTGCTGTCAAAGATGGAGAAATATGGGGTGCCAGCCACAAGTCATCAAACCCTGCAACTGAAACCTCATCGGGCACAGCCACGCCCATTTCCGCCGCTTCAAATAGCGCCCCATATGCAAATGGTGCTGCGCCACAGATAATAGCGGTAGGTGGTTCAGGCATGGACATCATCAGGCGGAAGACATCCCGACCATCTTCGACACTGAACTTTCTCTCATATACACTGTCAGGATCGAGTGTAATCGATTTGGCCGCCAATGCCGTTTGCACGCCTTTCAGTCGCAATTGTGCACGATCATTGCCTTCGTTGAATCCGGACATCACACCAAACCGGCGATGACCCAGCATGAGAAGATAGTTCGCCAGATGTGTAGCGGCACCCGCATTGTCGAACCCGGCATAAGCGTGTTCCTGATTTGGCTCATAAACCCACGAAAGAACGTACGGAACCTGTTTGGCATCAATCAGTCTGTAAACTGCGGGATCGCGGTCGGCACCCACCAGAAGTAACGCCTCGACGCCGCTTTCCAACAGATTACGAATGTGGATGCGCTCCCGTTCGGGATCATAATCCGAAGATGCAATAAGTACGGAGTAACCGGCCGCCGCCAGTTCTTTCTGGAATGGATCAAGTGCACCACCAAACAGAGAGCTGTCCAGGGATGGAAGGACCGCACCAATCATCCATGTTCTTTTTGATGCCAGGGCGCGGGCGGCACCGTGCGGGACATAGTTTAAGTCTTCTACGGCATCCTGAATTCGTTGGCGTTTGTCCGCACGGACGCTTTCCGGTCTATTCAGGCATCGCGAAGCCGTTGCCAGAGAAACGCCTGACGCCTTGGCGACATCTTCCAATGTCGCGTTGGATTTCTGGAACAAATTAATAACGCTTTCATCACTATTTTGAGGCATTGAAAACTTCCAGCAACCACCGATACCTGAATTGTACACCAGTTAACGCCAGATTTCCTAAGTTTTTCGCGCTCTTGTATTAAACTGACAAATGCGCCCATTGACACAATTTTTGAGTCATGCTTAGATATTATGAAAGCGCTTTCAAAAAAACGTCAAACGAATAATATTCAGGCAGTGGCGCAGAAAAATTTCGGGGCGAAGTGTAAATGGCGGAACACTATCTCAAGCAGGCACTAAAACAATCGGCTGATGCGGACGCGCGTACTGCAAGCGTCGTTTCAACAATGCTTAATGAGATTGAGTCAGGGGGCGAAAGCGCTACCCGGTCGTATGCCAGTAAACTGGATGGCTGGGACGGTGACATCGTCGTGCCGGAAGACTGGTTCCGGGATGCGGACAACGCACTGCCAGAAACAACGAAGGACGATTTGAGGTTTGCCCATGCTCGCGTGAGAGATTTTGCGCTTTGCCAACGGGATTCACAGCAAGAGTTTGAAGCAGAACTGTATAACGGTCTCGTCGTGGGACAGCGGCTTATCCCCGTCACCACAGCCGGATGTTATGTTCCGGGTGGACGGTATGCCCATGCGGCATCAGCGATTATGAGTGTATGTACGGCAAAAACAGCCGGTGTTGAGAACGTCATTGCGGCGTCCCCGGCTAAAGGTGCGGATCGGATCAATCCGGCCATTCTCTATGCAATGAATTTATCTGGTGCAGATACGGTTTTGGCTCTCGGTGGCGTGCAGGGTGTAGCCGCGCTGGCTTATGGTCATTTTTCCGGTCTTCCGGCTGATATTATCGTCGGGCCGGGTAACAGCTACGTGGCCGAGGCAAAACGCATGTTGTTTGGGCGCGTTGGTATTGATGTTATTGCGGGACCGACTGAGTCTATGGTCGTTGCTGATGAAACAGCAGACCCCGCAATCGTTGCTGCTGATCTTGCCGGGCAGGCGGAACATGGCCCTGACTCACCTGTATGGCTTGCGACGACGAGTCAGCCTCTTGGAGAAAAGGTACTCGAACTCATGCCTGCGGTCATCGCCTCCTTGCCCGGGTTATCCGGCGAGTCAGCCGAAGCGGCATGGCGGGATTTTGGTGAAATTATTGTTACGGATACACGTGAGGAAGCCTGTGTTGTCTGTGACCGCTATGCGCCTGAGCACCTTCAGGTTCAGGCAGCAGATCTGGATTGGTGGTTAGCCAATCTCAAAAGTTATGGCTCCCTGTTCTTGGGTGAGGAGACCACGGTCGCGTTTGGAGACAAGTGCTCCGGACCCAACCATATTCTCCCCACCCGAGGCGCGGGGCGTTATTCCGGTGGCCTCAATGCACAGAAATTCATAAAGGCGTTAACTTACCAGCGCATGACAAGAGACGCAGCGCATTCCATTGCCCAGGTGGCAAGCCGTATCTCACGGCTCGAAGGCATGGAAGGCCATGCCATGACCGGTGATGTTCGTCTCGCCAAATATTTCCCCGATGAGACTTTCGATCTGTCCGCCAAGGGAGCAGCCTGATGGCGGAAACTGCTCCGATGATCCCGGTGAATGAAGAAACGGTTTTCGGGGGGGACCTGAGTACGCCTGATCCTATCCCTGAGGCGGGAATCGATGCTGCGGTACGCCTGATGCGAGACGGAAGGCTGTTTCGTTATGGTGAAGATCGCAACTCGATTCCGGAAGCGGCGTTGCTTGAAGAAGAGTTTGCCGACTATGCAGGTCGTAAGTTCTGCCTCGGGGTCAATTCCTGTGGTTGTGCGTTGTTTGTTGCGCTGAAAAGCGTCGGGGTTGACGCTGGCGACAAGGTTCTGATGAATGCCTTCACGTTGGCACCGGTTCCAGGCGCGATTGCCCACGCGGGTGCAGAAGCCGTGATGGTTGATATCGACGACGACTATGTAATCGATATCGATGATCTGGATCAAAAGGCCAGCGCAAGTGGGGCCCGGTTCCTGATGTTATCCTATATGCGGGGGCACATTCCCGATATGGACGCGTTAATGGCGGTTTGTGTGCGTCACGATCTGATCGTGATTGAAGATTGTGCGCATACCATGGGTGCAGGATGGAACGGTCAACTTACCGGCACATTCGGTGCCGTCGGTTGTTTCAGTACTCAGACCTTCAAACATATCAATTCGGGCGAAGGTGGATTGCTGGTCACTGATGATGAAGACATTGCCGCCCGCGCTGTATTGTTTTCGGGCAGTTACATGCTGTATGCCCAGCATCGCGCACGCCCGTCACTGGACGTCTTTGAACGGCACCGTTATCAGACACCAAATTGCTCCATGCGTATGTCCGGCTTAGTGGCCGCGATTCTGCGTTCTCAGTTGCCAATCCTAGAGAACCGCAATTCGAACTGGCGGACAATTTATGACACGCTCGCACCGATGATTGCTGAAATTGACCATCTTCGGATGCCTGCGCGACCAGAAAAGGAAGAGTTCGTTCCAAGTTCCCTTCAATTTTCTATTGAAGGTCTGTCGGATGAGCAAATTGACGTATTTCTTCAATACGCTGATGCGCACGGTGTTCATGTGAAATGGTTTGGCAGCCGGGACCCCATCGGCTTTACAAGCCGCCATGATCATTGGCGTTACCTCAGTGGGCACAACAGCACGGACGTCCCAAACGCGGACCGAGTTCTTCATGGACTGTGCGACATCCGACTCCCGGCGTGGCTTACCGCTGACGACTGTTCTACTATTTCAAAAGTTCTTCGTGAAGCCATGGGAGATGCGACAGGACCCTGACACTCAAACCTAACGACCACTGGCGGGACGATACATGAGGGCAAATTTCATGTGATTTTTTTCCGCCCAATAAGAAGCTAAAGACATACTCTTTTTATACAAACCAGTCTCTATCAAACGAAAACACAGGAAGGAAGTTTATCATGAAGTTGAAGAATCTACTCGCAACTGCCGCAGCGGCCGCAGCGATTTCGTTTTCTGGCGCTGTCTATGCGGCGGATCTTGTGATCGGTGTTCCAAACTGGCCATCCGTACGTGTCACGGCACACGTTATTAAGGTGGTTATGGAAGACAATCTTGGCCTTGAGGTTGAGTTGCAAAATGCAACCAACCCTGTCGTCTTTGAAGCCATGGATTCCGGCGCCATGCAGGTACACCCGGAAGTCTGGATGCCAAACCAGGTTAATCTGAACAATACCTTCGTGAAAGAGAAGGGAACAGTCCGGATGAATCCGAACGGCGTTGCCGGTGATCAGGCCATGTGTGTCACCAAAGGTACGGCGGAACGCACTGGTATCAGCAACCTTAGTGATCTGACCGATCCGGATATGGCGAAGAACTTCGACACAGACGGTGATGGCATGGGTGAGATCTGGATTGGTGCGGCCGGTTGGGCATCGACGAATGTCGAAAAAATTCGCGCAAAGTCCTACGGTTATGACCAGACAATGTTCCTGAAGGAAATGGACGAAACTCTGGCTCTGGCTGAAGTCGATAATGCTGTCGCCCAGAATACCGACATCGTCTTCTTCTGCTACACACCTCACCATATGTTTGCTCTGCATGATCTGGTTATCCTGAAAGAACCTGCTCACGATGCTGCAAAATGGAATGTAATTCAGCCTACTGACGATCCGGAATGGCTTGAGAAATCTGAAGCAGGCGTAGCGTGGAGTACAGCGTTCTTACATATCCATTATGCGTCTGCACTGGAGAATGATTATCCTTCTGCTGCGGCTCTGTTGTCGCAAATCAAACTTGATACCGCTGCCGTATCTGCGATGACCTACGCGCTTGTGGTTGAGAAACAGGACCCCGAGGCATACGCCAAGAAATGGGTTGCCGAGCACGGCGCTCTGGTGGATTCCTGGTTACAGTAAAACCTTAGTGTTGGCAGGCGGTGTTTCACATGCACCGCCTGCCACATTCTTCATTTAGTGATTCTTTTCAAATTATTTCCAAAAGCGGTCGCCGCAAGAACCGCCTAAAATGTGAGGTGCTAGCGTGGACGAGGAAGTTATCAAGCTGGATTCCATATGGAAGATCTTTGGCGATCGCGCCAACGAAGCCATGGCTGCAATTCAAAAGGATAATCTGTCAAAAGCTGAGGTTCTTGCAGAGTTCGAGTGTGTGGTCGGCGTTGCCGATTGCTCGTTCTCCATTGACCGGGGAGAGATATTCTGTGTTATGGGCCTGTCAGGGTCTGGCAAATCGACCATGGTACGGCACTTGAATCGCCTGATCGAGCCAACGTCAGGTCAATTGTCGATTCTTGGCAAAGATCTGCTTTCGCTTGGTTCGGAAGACCTACGCGAAATGCGCGCCAAACACATCGGCATGGTGTTTCAGCACATGGCATTACTGCCCCACCGCACGGTACGTGACAATGTTGCGTTTCCGTTACAGGTACGGGGTGAGCCAAAATCCCATCGGTGGGAAGTATCGCAGCGTTGCCTGAGCCTCGTTAATCTCGATGGGTTCGAAGATCGTTTTCCGCGCGAGTTATCAGGGGGCATGCAACAGCGTGTCGGATTGGCCCGCGCTCTGGCGTCAGATCCTGAGGTCTTGCTCATGGACGAACCATTCTCAGCACTTGATCCATTGATCCGTCGGCAGTTACAGGACCAGTTTATGGCGTTGTCTGCAGAACTGGACAAAACAACAGTTTTCATTACCCATGATCTTGATGAAGCAATTCGTATCGGAAATCGAATAGCCATCATGAAGGATGGACGTATCGTACAGATTGGCACGCCGGAGGATATTGTTACCAAACCAGCGGATGATTACGTGAAGGACTTTGTTGAAGGCATTTCACGGCTGAAGCTGGTGTTTGCGCACTCCATCATGGAAGACATCAACAGGTACAACGGGGAGCCGCTTGATGGCGCACCCAGGGTGCCACATGGAACTGATCTCGACGAGTTAATCGACGTTTCAACAGGTACCGAGCAACCAATCGTCGTTCAGAATGACGATGGCACGGATGTTGGCGTAATCGATAAATCCACCCTACTGAAGGGCATTCAGGGAGGTAAGGCATGAGTACCGATACAGGCCTCGAACTGGGCCCCAAAACACTTGCAAGTTCCGTTGGTGATTTCGCTCAGGTCAACGAAGCATACTATGCTGAACAGTTCGCAAAAATTCAGGGTACCAATGGGTTCGCCTGGTCATGGAATATGACGGCAGCGATAATCGGCCCACTTTGGGCTGCCATCCGGGGCGTTTGGGGATTTTATTGGACGTTTATTGTGCTGGAACTGTTTGCCTTCGTACAAATTGGTCGTGGCCTCTGGGGCGAACTCGGCGCTGATCAGGTCGCCCGGTATGAACGTCTACTGGTGAACATCGGCAAACGGGAGACACAAGCTCAGGAAGCGGTTGCGGCTGGT
>JAJFID010000389.1 GCA_021775325.1 Rhodospirillales bacterium | reverse complement strand
ACTGGCACCGCTTGGCGTTGTCGGCATGATCGGCGTTGGTATGTCAAATGGTGCACTTGTCGGTATGGGGGCTGTGTTTGCTGACGACATTGGCATGACTGTGGCCGAGGTTTCGATTCTGATTTCATTGATCTTTCTGGGCAGCGTTCTGCTTCAATTTCCCATTGGCATGTTGTCTGACCGGTTCGATCGTCGCCTGGTTATCACCTTTGTAACCTTTGCCGGAGCAGGCATCATGGGTACCGGGGCCGTCCTGTCAGTGGGCTCGCTGAACGACACCAAGACGATTATGGTGATGTTCTGCATTTTTGGCGGCCTGTCATTTCCCATGTATTCGCTTTGCCTTTCCCACGCTAATGATCGCCTCAACCCCAAGCAAATGGTTGCCGCCAGCAGTACGTTGCTGCTTGCGGCGGGCGTTGGTGCCATTGCCGGGCCATCCGGTGTGTCATTTGCCATGAACTCCATGGGCCCCAATGGATTCCTCTGGTTTTTTGTTGTGGTCCATAGTGCCGTTGGCCTGTTCGCCGTGTACCGTATGAATATTCGTGCAGCAACACCTATGGCAGACCAGGAACAGACAGCATTTTCGCCGCCTGCCGCAACGTTCGCGCCCGCATTCACGATGGAAACAATCCTTGAGATCAGAGACGATGCCGAGGAAGTCAGCGTCGAAGACGATGCCCCGCCTAGTGAACCAGAAGGACCGGCAAAGTAGCCTCATTGAGCACGTGCCGCGTCACGCCACCCATGATCAACTGGCGGAGTCGGCTGTGGGTGTAGGCTCCCATGACCAGAAGATCTGCATTCCATTCCGCACTTTTTGACAGAACAGTTTCGCCGATCTGTCGCTCGGTAACGGGCGATACATCCATATCCGCACTGACACCATGCCACATGAGATAGTCGCTCAGTTCTGATGCAACGTGTGCTGGGGCTTCATCACCGTCAATGGTCAGCACGAGGACCCGGTCAGCGTTTTCGATCAGCGGTAACGCAGCGGCCACAGCCCGCGCAGCCTCGGCGCTGCCGTTCCAGGAAATGGCAACGCGGCTCCCGACAGTGTCGACCGGACGATCCGGCACAACGAGGACGGCCCGCCCGGTTTCAACCAGCGCCGCATTCAATGTCATGGTCGCAGACACAGATGATTCCGGTGTGGGTCGTGGCAACACGATCAGGTCTGCCAGTCGACCACGGATTCCCGTTGCCTCGTCCTCACGGCCGGTCTCCTCAATCCAGCGTGCGGTAATACCCTCGTCCGGCGACGGCACCTCGACAATGGTAACGCCCTCATCCTGACAGACTTTTTCAAAAATACTCCGGGCAAGGTGGGCACGTTCGTTGGATTCCTTTTCGGCGGCGACGATAATATCTTCGATAACGGCCCCGGACATCCCTTCCCCCAGCAACGGAACGGCATCCTTGGGGTTGGACCGTACATGCAGCGCATCCAGGTGCGCCGTACACTGCCGCGCCATGCTCAAAGCGACCTGAAATGCGTGTTCAGACGAGTTTGAGCCATCCAGTGGAGCAAGTATCGATTTAATTGTCATCACGGTCTCCTGACGAATTTCATTCGTTTGCGACGACTCTCCCCGGCCACGTGTTAAGTTAGCCTACTGCCCTTGTCATACAAGAGCCGCCCGATCAAAGTTTCAATTACGAGTATATCCTATCAGCGCTCAGTGAAACACGGTAATCGTCTCGTCAACGCCCTCCGGGTCCTGATGGGTAATGACTTCTGCGTTAGGAAATGCATCCATGATGCTGTCTTCGACTTCATCAGCGATGTCATGGGCCCGGATCAGGGTCATATCACCGTCCAGTTCCAAATGGAGCTGGATAAAGATACTCTGACCAGACGAGCGCGTTCGCAAATCGTGAACACCTTTTACGTCGTCGTGCGCCATCGCGATCTCACGTATTTTAACGCGATCCTCATCCGGCAGTTCGCGATCCATCAGAACCTGCAGAGACTCTCGCGCAATGGACCATGCACCGAAGAAAATATATCCGGCTATGACGACCGCAATGGCAGGATCAACCCACAACCAGCCAAACTGCGATACAACAATTAGCGAGCCAACCACGCCAAGATTAACCAGCACATCCATCCTGTAATGGAGTGAGTCGGCGGCAATGGCAATTGAGCCTGTCCGTCTGACAACATAACGCTGGAAACCAAGGAGAATTAACGTCAGCACAATTGAGATGGCCATAACTGCAAACCCGATATCCAGATTGGCAATCTCCCGCGGATGCACAAACCGTTCGCCAGCTTCCATCAACAAAAATACAGCCGATCCGCAAATAAACGCGGATTGTGCCAACCCCGCCAGGGATTCTGCCTTGCCGTGCCCAAACCGGTGTTCCCGGTCGGCAGGCTCAAGGGCGTGGCGGACAGCTAACAGGTTGACGAGCGATGCCGCCCCATCGAGCAGCGAGTCGATCAATGTGGAAAAAATACTGACAGAGTCAGTTGCGTACCAGGCACCCAGCTTGGCACAGATAAGGATCACCGCCACACTGACCGAGGCATAAGTCGCCAGCCGCATAAGCCGGGCAGACGCGGCGTCTGTGGTTTCTCGCAGTTCGTGCCTGTGGTCGGTTTCGGTCACGGAAACAACCTGTGTGTCGTCCAACCGTCACCGGAACGTTCGTAGATAAGCCTGTCATGCAAACGAAATGTCTGATCTTGCCAGAACTCAAACATTTCGGGCACAAGTCTGAATCCGGACCAGAACTCGGGTCTGGGAACAGTTCCAATATTGAACTTCGCGGTGTATTCCGCGATGCGCCTTTCCAGTTCCAGGCGACCTTCCAGTTTCTGTGACTGTTTGGACGCCCAGGCGCCAATCTGGCTCATTTTGGGGCGTGAGCCAAAATATTCATCGGCCTCTTCGTCGGTCACAGGCTGAACCGCACCTTCGATACGAACCTGCCGCTTGAGTGATTTCCAGTGAAAACACATGGCAATGTTGCTGTTCGCCTGTATGTGACCGGCCTTGCGACTGCCCAGATTGGTGTAAAAAACAAATCCTTGTTCGTCCACGCTCTTCAGCAGCACCATGCGTACGGAGGGTTTGCCGTCATCTGACACAGTGGCGACGGCAACAGCGTTGGGATCGCTGGGCTCTGATTCACTGGCATCGCCAAACCAGCTATTGAACAAATCATATGGACTATCGTGTTCGCTAATCATTTCGTTATTCCGGTAAACACTGTAAACTTGAATGGATTGGGATATCTGACCGTCAAGATATCAGGTCTCGCAGCCCGGAAACAATCCCCCGCAGTCAGGTCCTTACGGGAAATGGTGCGAAGCGGAAACCAGACAGATGATAAAATCAGGAATTGCCTCATGAAAAAGCCAGTTATTGCTCTGGCGCTGACCGCCGCCGTAACATTGTCAGCATGCACGGAGTTGCAGGAAAAACCTGGAGAAACCATCGGTACGATCATCGGCATTGGTGTTGGCGCACTGCTGGGCTCCAAAGTTGGCGACGGCAGTGGTCAGTTGGTCGCTACAGCCGTTGGTGCCATTGCCGGACAATGGATTGGCTCGGAAATCGGCAAGGCCCTGGACGAACGGGACTGGGAAATGGCGTCGGCCAACGCTCAGGATACGCTTGAAAATGGTGAATCTGGGGAAACCGGTAGCTGGAGCAATCCCGACACTGGAAATGCCGGCAGCATCCGACCGGTAAATCATGTGACCGCTGACAGTGGGGAGGAGTGTCGGGATTTCGAATCGAGTGTTGTTGTCGACGGAAAAACCGAAGTGGCGACAGGACGTGCCTGCAGACAGGATGATGGATCGTGGTTGATTGTCCAGTAAACCACCCGCGAAATTCCGCCAAAAAACCCCGATAAAAACCATCGAAAAGATGATTCGCATGGAAGCTGTTGCGAATATTTCGGGTTACGGGCAATCTCTGCGCCATGAATTCCCTTTATAAAATTCTTGGTGTGCCACGACGGGCAACGCCCGACGAAATCAAGACAGCCTTTCGACGTCAGGCGCGCGAGAAACACCCCGACGCCAATGCCAGTAATCCCAAGGCGGAAGAGGCATTCAAAGAGCTGAACCGGGCCTATGCAATTTTGTCAGACCCAGATCAGCGGACTGATTATGATAACGGCAACATCGATGAGTCCGGCGCTGCCATCCGGCCCCGGCGGACCCATAAATCCAACCCGTTTGAAGATTTCGTCAAACGCCGCACTGGTTCCGCAACCAGCAAAATGCGCAACGTCAGAATCAATGGCGCCGATGTCAGCTATTCGCTGCGTGTCGGATTCATGGACGCCGTCAATGGCACGACCAAGCACGTCAGCATGACCAGCGGCCGGCGCCTCAAAGTTTCCATACCGCCAGGCACACGCCATGAGCAGGTGCTGCGCCTGAAAAAACAGGGGATGGCCGGTGTCGGCGGAGGCACAGACGGTGATGCTCTGGTGGAGATACTGGTTGATGACAATGACACGTTTCGCATCGAGGACGACAACATCTGTATCGATCTTTCCATAACCCTGTCTGAAGCAATTCTGGGGGCACGCGTGGAAGCGCCGACAGTCGACGGCACGGTCAAGGTCAGCGTGCCTGCCAATTCCAATTCCGGTTCCGTTTTGCGATTGCGTTCCAGAGGCATGCCCCGCAAGGATGGCAGTCGTGGCGATCAACTCATCAGGCTTATGGTCGTTCTGCCTGGCAAGCCGGATGCTGCACTCACAGACTTCGTCAAATCCTGGTCGCCGCCCGCAGGGTATACGGTTCGTCACAAGGTCGTTAAATCGGATTAGGGCACGGCTGTAAACCTGCCAGATGTGGCAGATTTATTGACCTTTACGTGAACATCGTTTAAGGCCTTGCAATCAGATTGTTTAATCGTGATCATCACCGTTGCCAGACCAGACCACCATATAGGGAATATCTATCAATGACGACTGCAGCACCACTAATGGCCGGGAAAAAAGGCCTGATAATGGGGGTCGCCAATGATCGTTCCATCGCCTGGGGTATTTCAAAAACGGTTTGTGACCATGGTGCAGAGTTGGCGTTTACCTATCAGGGTGATGCCCTGCTGAAGCGTGTTCAGCCTCTGGCGGAGTCCGTCGGTTCAGACCTCATCATGCCTTGTGACGTTACAGATTCCGGCAGCCTGACAAAGACATTCGACACAATTGGCGAAAAATGGGGTAAACTGGATTTTGTCGTTCATGCTATTGCCTTCTCCGACAAAGACGAGTTGAAGGGACGTTATATCGATACGTCACCGGACAACTTTCAGGCGACCATGAACATCTCGTGTTATTCCTTTACCAATGTGTGCCAGCACGCGGCCCCGCTGATGGCCGACGGTGGCAGTATGCTAACGCTCACCTATTTTGGTGCCGAGCGGGTCATGCCTCATTATAATGTCATGGGCGTTGCCAAGGCGGCGCTGGAAACCAGCGTACGGTATCTGGCCGAGGACCTGGGCAAGGACGGCATTCGCGTCAACAGTCTGTCGGCTGGCCCCATGAAAACCCTGGCGGCGTCGGGGATCGGTGATTTCCGGTATATTCTCAAATGGAACGAATACAACTCGCCTTTGCGGCGCAATGTCACGCTGGACGATATCGGTGGCGCAGGTATGTATCTGCTGTCTGATCTGTCCAGCGGCGTCACCGGTGAAAACCACCACGTGGACTGCGGCTATAATATTGTCGGCATGAAGGCCGTCGATGCCCCTGATATTTCTGTGGTCTGAGCAGGCCTCCTCATTCTGGCGGAATGTTAGCCGCTGACGGACACCATGACACATAACTCTTTTGGCCACCTGTTTCGCACCACAACCTTTGGTGAAAGCCATGGTCCGGCCATCGGCTGTGTGGTGGACGGCACGCCACCCGGCATAACGCTTAACCCCACCGATATTCAGAAATATCTGGACCAGCGCAAACCCGGCCAGTCCCGGCATACAACCCAGCGCAAAGAAAGTGATAGCGTGGAAATTCTGTCCGGCGTGCTGGATGGTGTGACAACAGGCACGCCGATCGGCCTGCTCATCCGTAACGAGGACCAGCGGTCCCGCGACTATGACGATATCCAGGATCAGTTTCGTCCCGGCCATGCCGATGTCACCTATATGATGAAGTACGGTCTCCGCGATCATCGTGGTGGTGGGCGATCATCTGCGCGCGAAACCGCCATGCGGGTGGCATCAGGTGCCATTGCCCGCAGGGTTCTGGATCATCTGGTGGACGGCGGCGTCACTATTCGCGGCGCACTGGTGCAGATGGGCACCCACGTTATTGATCGTGATGCCTGGGACTGGGGGGCGATTACCACCAACCCGTTCTGGTGTCCGGATGTGCGCATGGCGGCCACGTGGGAAATGTATCTGGACGAGATCAGAAAACAGGGTTCGTCCGTGGGCGCCGTCATCGAAGTTCACGCCTCCAATGTACCGGAAGGTCTGGGCGCACCCGTATATGGCAAGCTGGATGCCGATCTGGCCGCCGCCATGATGAGCATCAACGCTGTCAAGGGTGTTGAAATTGGTGCCGGCATGGGCGCGGCTGCCCTGCGCGGAGAAGAGAATGCCGATCAGATGCGCATGCAGGGTGATAAAATCGGGTTCCTGTCAAATCATGCAGGCGGTATTCTGGGTGGTATCTCCAACGGGCAGGATGTGGTCGCCCGCTTTGCCGTCAAGCCCACCAGTTCCATTCTGACCACAGTGCAAAGCGTCGATGCCAAGGGTACTGACGTGGACGTCTCCACCAAGGGACGACATGACCCCTGCGTCGGGATCCGCGCCGTTCCGGTTGGCGAGGCGATGATGGCCTGCGTTCTGGCAGATCATGTCATGCGCCATAGAGCCCAATGTGGGTGATATGAGCAGACAACGAGAGCAATCAGGAATATCCCATGAGTGATGTAGAACAATTAGACGTCCAGACAGTTGCAGCATTGTTTGATGCTGGCGATGCGGTGATTGTAGACGTGCGCGAGCCACAGGAACGCGAAGCACAACACGAACCGGCCACAATCCATAAACCCATGTCCAACTTTGATCCATCAGCCCTGCCCGAACTCAAAGAGGGACAGAAACTGGTATTCATGTGCGCCATGGGCGGGCGATCCGACGCTGTTGCCAGCCAACTTTTAAGTGGCGGTTACATTGAACACGCTGTCAACATGGTCGGCGGCATTCATGCCTGGAGCGATGCCGGACTGCCCGTCGCCAATTGATTCTCGTTATCCGGCCACAAACATCAGCCCCGCACCCAGCAGGGATGACAGCACCAAAACCTTTGAAATACCCACATGGAACCGCAGCATGAGCACGGCACACATTCCTGTTAACAAGACCACGCGCCAGTCCAGGGTTTCGGGGGCCGGACTCCACAAGGTAACAATGCCGACCTGTTGAGCCGTGACACTGCCAAAAAACACATGCAGGGCAAACCAGATCGTCAGGTTCAGGATCACCCCCACCACCACCGCGGTGATGGCGGACAGCGCTCCACGCAATCGGGGTTGGTTTGAAATCCAGTCAATGTAAGGCGCACCGGTGAAAATCCACAGGAAACACGGCACGAACGTGGCCCACAGCGTGACCGCCGCACCAGCCATGCCCATCGCCATGTGATGATCCGGGCCACCGTCCCGCCAGGCGGCTATAAAGCCGACAAATTCCGTCACCAGAATAAGTGGTCCCGGCGTGGTCTCGGCCAGACCCAGGCCATCCATCATCTCGCCTGCCGTCAACCAGCCGAACTGATTGACCACATCCTGTCCCATATAGGCGAGCACGGCATAAGCACCACCGAAAGTAACCACCGCCAGTTTGGAAAAGAACGCGCCAATCTGTGGCAACAGGGTATCGCCACCGACCTGATTCAGGACCAGCAGTGGCACCCACCAGACTGCCAACCAGATGCAGACCGTTGCGAGCGTGCCCGACAGGGAATGACCGACGGTCTGGTGAGGACTGCTATCCCCCGCTTCGTCCGCCGGACTGCCCCGCAGGAACCCGTACAGCGCGGCCACAGCGATGATCAGTGGGTAGGGCAAGGCCAGGAAAAAGATGCCAATGAAAGCCAACGCCGCAACGAGCCAGTGTTCGGCCCGGCGGAGGGCGCGTTTTGAGACCCGTAACAGGGCCTCGAGCACCACCACGACAACAGCCGCCTTCACCCCCAGAAACAGGGCATGCACCAGCGGCACATCGCCAAATGCCGCATAGATCGCGGCCAGTGCCAGTACGACCGCCGCCCCTGGCAGAACAAACAGCAATCCGGCGATCAGTCCGCCAGCAACCCCGTGCAGACGCCAGCCCGCATAGGTGGCCAGTTGCATGGCTTCCGGCCCCGGTAACAACATGCAGAAACTGAGTGCGTTGAGATACTGCTTCTCGCTCAGCCAGTGACGCGCCTCGACGATCTCCCGGTGCATAAGCGCGATCTGCGCCGCCGGACCACCAAAAGACAGCACCCCGATTTTCGCCCACACCCGCGTGGCATCGCCCAGCGTCGGTGTCTGTTGAGATGTATTTGTCATGGTCTCAGGCCAGAGACGATGACGATGAAGATGGCGCGGGCCAGTCATGGGTTTCATCCACCGCATCGCGGGCCCAACGATAGTATGCGTCATACAGCACCATGGAAGCCTCAAGCTGTTCCAGGTCATCGCGGTACATACGCGACAGCCCCAGGGATGCGGCCAATAGCCCAGCAGACTGCGGGGCTAAATCATGCCGGTCCGTGTCGGCACCCCGCACGATGGTGGCCAGCCGTTGCATGGCATCTGTGTTCAGCGCGAACTCCTCCACCATGGTATCAAAGGTGCATCGCTCGCCGCGATGGCTCCAGAATACGTCCTCCACATCAAACGGCGTGGCGTCAAATTTATCGGCCACATCCACAACCTGTGACGCAGCCACAAACAAAAACTGGGCATTGGGATCAATAAACCGGCGGATAAGCCATGGGCAGGCAATGCGGTCGATCTTGGGACGCTGGCGCGTCACCCACACGGTGCGGCCGTCGGTATTGGTGTTCGGGATGGACGCCGCAGGTATCAGCATTTCGCCCGCAGCGGCCCACGCCACCTGCCCGCCTTCCAGGGTTTCAGCAACGATGCCCTGATCGCGCAGGATAGCGGCGGCGCCCTGGCTGATCTTGCCGCCCTTCTGGCAGTAAACCACCACGCGGCGTCCCGCCAGTCGTGGGGCCAGCGTGGCCACATCACGAAATGGGTGGCGAAACGCGGTCGGGATCAGGCGCGGATCGAGATCGAAATCTGCGTCGATACAGGCATCGATGATGACCGGTGCACCGGGTGTGGCGATCAGTCGCGAAAGCTGAGGTACAGTTATTTCAGTGGGAGACGGCATTGTGCATCCTTCCTATCAACAGGGATATAGGTCATAAACGGATGCGAAAATTGGGCTGTCGCCTCACGGGGAATTCGCCAACCCCATGCGCGGAATATGACGATATCGACCGATTTAGTCAACTGGTGGATGACGATGTCGGAGAGTTGGTCGAGTGTGAGGCACCAAGGCGAACATTCTTATTTACTGGTTCCTTCCACGATAGATGGAAGATGACCTGTATCAACGACATTAACCTTCAGATAAGCGAGAATCTCCGACATCGGAAAGTATGGAGGTGTGCCCAATGAAGAAGGTGCTGGTTGCGTTGGATATTTTAAGAAGTGGTGGTTGCGGTAACTGCATCAAAACCGCCCGGAAGATTGCTGATGCATTTGAAGCACAGCTTATCTTTCTGCATGTATTGTCGCCATTCCCGGGTTTTGTGAGCGCAGAAATTCCAAGCGGTGTGCACAAAAAGAGATTATCGCAGGCGAGGGAAGAACTCAGGAAACTCGCAGCGCATGATGAGTCCTGCGGCGTAGTTGTTCGCGAAGGAGCCCCTGCGGCCATAATTCTGGAGCACGCTTCTGAAATTGGTGCAGACCTCATCGTGCTGGACTCTCATGATCCGGATTTGACAAATTACTTTCTGGGTTCCGTTGCCAGTCGGGTGGTTCGACATGCTCATTGTTCGGTGCACATTGTACGTCGGCCAGTTGAGCGCATACAGGAATGAGCCACGTAACCGATCAGGAGATGACAGGGACTCGGCGCTTTAGATGTACAAGGCATTGGTTGTCGGCTGCCCTGTTGATATTGGTAACGGTTACAATATCCGGGATTTCGATAAGGGCTGACGCGCAAGACCATGGGGAAGACGAAGGCTTTAAAGTACTGGGTACGGTAATCCCCACGTTCGAAATTCCATTGAACTTGGATAACACCGGCGACGGCGAAATGGAAAAGGGTGTCTTCACAGGTGATTTCACAGGTTGCAAGAATCGCAAAGATTTATTGGACTACGCCGTTGCCAAAGAAGACAACAATCGCACAGTGATGGCAAGGTTCACATCTCAGGGCAAGTGTGTGCCCCTGGCAGGGCGCGCGTACACTCCACTGCGCGTAGGATTTGGCACCAGCGCTGTTCTACTCACTATTCAAGGGGCCAATGTCGTTATGTGGGTTAAGAGTAAAGCGCTCATGGAATCACCACCGCCGGGCCGTCCATCGCATGTTGATTTCTGAAACACACCATTTTCCCTGCGCCGCCCACCCACCGGCATTGGTTATGTAACCCAGACAACAGTGCCATGCCCTTGTGAGTGTGATTGTGATTGTGATTGTGTTGCCCAGAGCATGGCCCATACCGCCCAAGTTCAAGATCACATTCTTCGCTATTTTTCTTTCCACACTGGATGTCTGTTCGTGGCATAGGCTGTTGTGAAAGTCGGCTGGTGGGTGGCGCGAGAATTTGCCCAAATTGATTTGCAAGCGACGAATGGCTCCAGAAGTCACCTTCACGGCCCAACACGTTGTCAGGACGAGGTTTCAGGCCCTTCTGCCGACCCCCTCCTGTCCATGGTGCATGGAGCAAACCAGTGGACAAGAAACTTCGCGTTATGCGCCGGAAGAGGGCTTTTTCAACAGCCCCGGCCAGAAACAGTAATGTACAGAATTGTAAACATCGCCATTTTACTGACACAATTTCTATGTTATGTCCGTATCTTCGCAGAGCGATAATCTCACGTCTGATCGTGTACTTAGGAACTCAACTCCGTGGTTAACTCCGTCAAAAGAATGACAAGGTATTGTTTCCGAAAGTTCAACATCGTTCTCTCGATGGTGGCTGTCGCCACTATTCTTTTCCTTCCGGTAACTCATCCTGTTGCGATGGATATCAGTAACGCGGATTCAATGGAAATGTCGTGCACCGGTCACGAAACGGGTCATAAAGGCGACCACAAGGGGTATTCGGGCGGTCACTGCGATATGCAGTCGTGCTCGTTCTGTTTCCCGATTCCAATGTTCGATCACCAGATTACAGATCAGGGGTCCGAGTTGAAATTCGTATGGTCCGGGACCCATGTCCAATTCCACAAACAATCGCCCCCTCTAAGACCTCCTCGGTTTAGCTGATTTGTTGAATCCACTTACGTCATGATCGGATGATCAGACGTTGGTCGTTCAGCACACCTTAACTCAATTCAATTTTTGAACCTATCGGGCCAAGGGTCCCTTCACCGGGGTGTCCGATTTGCTATCAGCAAACCATTACGGAGAAACCTATGAACAACACTGTTGCGTCTTCAAAATTTATTCCGGCATTGGCCGTGCTCTTTTTTGCCACCGCCCTGCTATTCAACGTCGGGACCGGGTGGGCCGCAGGTACACACGAACATTCTCACGGTGATGAAATGATGAAACTCATCGGTCAACCAGGCTTGGAAGACGACGTTACGCGCACCGTCGAGATCAATCTGGAAGACAACTACTTCGATCCTGAGGAAATCGCCGTTCTACCGGGGGAAACCATTCGCTTCATCCTTAGGAACAACGGTGATTTCGTCCATGAATTCAACATCGGCACG
>JAJFID010000388.1 GCA_021775325.1 Rhodospirillales bacterium | reverse complement strand
GGAGCATGCATGTACGACCGATTCCGTGAACACTTCAGCTATCGGGATGGATGCGGACAGAAATGGAGGTGAGCAGACATGACTGCAATCGGCCATGAGCGGAAATGTTGATTGGCCAATAGGTACTGCCAATCAAGTCCGCTAACTTCACGTACATGATTGCCGATCAACACGTGAACGTGCAATCCCAGTTAATGAGAGAACGCACCCAAAAGAGCTAAACCATCAATATTGGCAGGAATTGACCCAGACGCGAAACCGAATCCCAATACTGCGACGAGCAGGAACAATGCAACAAACCAATAATCATAGGGTCGGTAATTCATACCGTTCTCCACGTGATGATCTGGATCTTTCTGTTCGCCCTCATAGACACGGGAATGACAATGAGGGTGCCTGCCTGTGGTCAATAATGCTATATCGCATGCTACAGGATGGCTCCGCTGGCTCAGGCGTAAACATCATGAACAATAACTCTACTCAGCAGCTCTGGCTGGAATGTGGCCCAGGTTATCACCCAAAATCTCATGAACTCGATCTTGGGTATATACCTCACCCCACATACTATAAGAATGCTCCAGCACATGTGGTTTAACATCGTCGCTGATATTCAAGTCAATATGATCACCACCCTTCATTACCGAGACTAAACGCTCCCTATTCTGAAGTATGGCTATGTCAGCCAAAGGATTGCCATCGACTACCAAGATATCAGCATATCGACCCACCTCCAGTATTCCGACATCTTCGTGCTCCCGCAAGAAATGTCGATTGTTTCGGGTCGCACAAATAATTGCTTCCGCTGGTGTAAAGCCGAGGTAATCCACATAGTATTCCAACTCCCGCGCATGCCATTCACCGTAAGGTGTGACGGCAAATCCACTATCAGAGCCTAACAAAAATGTGACACCGGCTTCTCTAGCCTTAGATAGCATCACCCTTGCTGCCTCTAACTCCTGTCTGTGGGCATTGGGAAAGCCTGGATAGCAACCATCCGTGGGCTGGGTAAACAAGATGTCATTCAGCACGAGGCTGAGTGTCGGGCATAACATACAGTCATTTTTGATTACAGCTTCCAAGCCCTCATCATCCATCCAAGATGCATGCAGAATGACGTCCACACCAGCTCGTGCAGCATACAGAACCCCTTCTGTACCCCGGGCGTGAACGACAACCTTGAGTCCAAGGCGATGAGCTTCTTCAACCATAGCCGTCGTTTCCGCCTGTGTGTAACCGGAGACTAAACCAGTGGTTGGGTTCATTGAATCGCCGTCCATGGCTATCTTGACGAAATCAACACCCTGTTTTTTTTGCTTACGGATTTCTTTGATTCCAGCTTCTGCGTTTTCCGCCAATGCCCCAATCGAGGTATCAGGCACGCCGATCCATGTTGGATACCAATCCGATAAACCTTGTCGATTGGTAATTTGTCTGCCACCAGAAGAAATCCTTGGACCAACAAAAAGGCCACATTCAATCGCGTCTCGTATTGCTGGCGTCACGTGCCCCGTGGTCGCGGGGTCAGCCAAAGACGTAAACCCTGCCCGAAGAACACGTTGTGCACCTTGTAGGCCTCGCAAGGCACGATATTCGACTGGTGAATAGATATCGATATCTTCCTCACTCAGCGCGTTGCCATAAGACAGATGCACATGAATATCAATGAGGCCTGGCATTACAAAATGATTGGAATGGTCGACGACGACGTCACCATCTGATGGAAGCGGGGCAGACTCTGTAGGATGAATAGCGTCTACACGATTGTTCGCGACGATGATGGTTTGATCCTTCAACGCTTGATCATCACAAGAGGTAAACAGGGTTCCGCATCTAATATGTTTTTTCATCTCAAAATATCCTTTTACCAAACTTGATATTGCTTCGTTCAGGTATGGCCAGCGCCAATTATGGCTGTTGCCTCAATCTCCACCAACATGCGCGGCGCGATCAAAGCATCCACGGCCACTAGTGTTGAGCATGGAAAGTCGCCAGTAAAAAACTTTCTCCGTGCATCCAACACCTCAGGGCGGTCGCGAATATCGCTCAAGTAGATTGTCATCTTCGCGACATCATTCATATGACCACCGGCGGCCTCAATATATTTTTGTATGTATTCAAATATACAACAAGCCTGCTCATGTGCGTCACTAGGCGCGACAACATTACCGTCATTGTCGACCGCAACCAAGCCAGAGACAAAAACCATATCCCCAACTTTTTTACAATTGGACCAAAGTCCTGGATCAGGTTCAGGAACATCATCAGAAAAAATTCGCTTGAATTTCATATCCATTTGCCCTCTTCCCCAGTTACTTTATCGTAATGCAGAGGCCCATCGATTAAATCGCGGCAATCGTCTGAACCTCGACCAAAAATGGTTCATGGACCAATCGATCAACCATTAACAATGTATTCGGTGGGTAATTTCCGCTCGGAAACATGGAAGGGAAGTTTGCTAGTCGATACTCCATGAACGGCGGAATCCAATTGGAGTTTACCAAATATGTCGTAAACTGCACCACGTTAGACCAATCCGCGTCAGCTGAAGCCAGCGCTTTATGGATGTTTCCGAACACTTGCTGGCATTGCGCTTCAAAATCTAAGTCAGCGCCAATAATATTCCCGTCCTTATCAGCAGATAACGACCCAGCAATGAATAAAAACTCACTCGCCTTGACCCGCGTTACATGCATATACTGACCAAGTGGGCTACCAAGCGTGTCCGGATTATATATCTCAATTTCCGCAACCATTATTACTTTCCTTTTCTGCGATAAATCATACTTCACCAAAAAAATTGAATGCGATAGCCAAAAACTCTTCTGGCCTCTCGAATGCAGGCCCATGGCTACAGTTTGACAACAAATGAATGTCTGCTTGAGGTAAGTTTTGAGAGAGAACTGCTGTAGTTTCCTCGTAAGGAAAAGCAAGATCATCTCGTCCGTGAATAACTGAAACGGGGCAATCAACAGCCGCCAATTCCTCGCTTGAGACAATGGTTGGGCGAATCAAATTCCGCTTGTCACCCCCAAATATTTTCTCGAAATACTCAGCATAGCCTGGTTGATTCAAGACCGCTAAGCGGCTGGACACCAACTCATCCGTAATAAGAGATTCATCGCGGATCAAGACTTTGAGCGATTTACGCAAGGAGTGTTCATCATACGGAAAACTCCACAATGTCTGAAGATATTCATTGGGCTCTAGTGCTGTTCCCATTGGGCAGGTCAGTAGAATGCGGTCTACCCTTTTATTGGCACTCGCTAAGCGCAAAGCAAATGTACTTGATATGGAGTGGCCAATTAGGCCAACGGGCCCATCGGGAATGGTATCCAACACCGATTGCATTTGACGATACCACAATTCGTAATCGAAATATGGTGGTGTAGTCTTGGTGTCTGATTTTCCAAAACCAATGATGTCAGTGCCGTAAACACGATAGCGTTCAGCGAGAGGTTCTCGTACTTTAGCAAAGTTGCCTGCAGCCGAGGTCCCAGGGCCCGCACCGTGCATCAATAGTAGGGGGTAACCTGAGCCACCAGACCAAACATGTGCTCTGTGACCGTCAACATCAATTGTCTCTACGTCAAAATCCATTCCTACGCCCTATAATCAATCTACTCAACTGGATTGCTTAGAATACCGATGGGTTCAATTTCGATTTCCACTCGATCGCCCGGCTTGAGGAAACGGGGGGGCTTGAAACCAACACCAACCCCTGCTGGAGTGCCTGTAGCAATCAGATCTCCTGGATTCAAAGTCATTATCTCAGAAATTGTCTCAATAAGGTTCGGAATGTCAAAAATTAGCTGGCTGATGTAAGCACTTTGCCTGATCTCGCCATTGACTTTGGTCTGCAGCAGGAGAGAGGTAATGTCAGGAATTTCATCTGCCGTAACAATAGTGGGGCCCATTGGACAAAAGCCGTCTAAATTCTTTCCAAGAAACCATTGATTGTGTTTCTTTTGTAGCCCACGAGAGGTCACATCATTGATTATGGTATAGCCGAATATGTGGCCCATGGCGTCAGC
>JAJFID010000387.1 GCA_021775325.1 Rhodospirillales bacterium | reverse complement strand
CCTTCATCATTCGCCGTATTGGACATGGAGTAACTACGTGGTCCGCTCACACCAGGAACAAAAATCTTTGCGTATTGTCCTGGCAAAAAGCAGGCGGGACTGTCAGTTCGGAGGGTGAATTCCCACATATCATGGGTGAGTGGTTCCCGTGAAACCAATGCTGCTTCAATCTTGCTGGGCCGAATTCTTGGCTCGTATGCACCATCAAGACGGGCAGAAATAGTGCAATCACCCACCGGTCGACACACACAGGCCAACCAAATATTTTTCCTGACGTCTGACGGGCGAAGGCCAGGAGGAGTGTCTACATCAGCCGCCACTGAACCATCGAGTAACGTAAACTTACAGCTTCCACACCCACCGGCGTTGCATTCATACGGCATGCCGATACCTGATCTCAGCATACTCGACAGCAGGGTATCGTCACTGCCAGTGACAAATGAAATGTCCGTTCCGGCAAGTGAAACCCGGTGACTGGAGTCGTTATGATCGGGTACCATAGTGCGCAACGTCATTTCCTCGATCTCTAACTAGGGCCTAGTCTTTCAATCCCAAACTGCGGTGGAAAGCCTCCACTCGTGCCACGGCGGAGGCAGCAGCGCCTTCACTTTCAGGTAACGCATCGCAATAGGATTCAATTGCTGTGCGAGCCAAAGGCATCCATTTTTCAATCCATCCATCAATGACGGCAGTGTTACCGTCCACTTCACGACAGAACCCAACGAGTTGTGCACTCCAGCGCCTGGACCGATCGCTATCGCGCAGTTGATTGTCAACCAGCAGCGCAAGCAAGTGGTCACCGTAATGCCGGCCAGCCGCACCGAGTTCGCGTAGCGTCTCATCGGCAGCAGGTTTAGCGACGAGATTGATGGCAACAAAGCTCTCGCCCCAATCGTAGGCAATCAGTGATTTTTCAAGTAATTCCCGCAACCCTTGCCACGCAGGGTCGTCTTCCCAGTACGTGCGTTCCTTGATGCCAAATCCACACGTGGGGTGGGCATTTTTCAATTCCTGGGTTCGATAGGCTGTTCGAGACAACCACCGAAGTTCATCACCTTCCTGGAAACCAGCACATGTAGTGATGGTGCTGGCAGGCGCGATTTGCAGAAGATAAGCACCACCTAACTGTAACGCTGATTGAACGTAACGGCGGGGTGTGTAAAGACGTTCAAGGGCATCAAGCCACTCGGCAGACAATGAGGCGTCATGGTCAATTTCATTGTGTTCATCAAGCAAGCCATCAATGTAGTCTTCTTGAACATCCTGTGTTCGCGTGTACACCCGATAGATTAATGCATCTGGGTCGCGGAACTCTTCCCAATCATGGTGTTGCAACGGGCTGTCAAAAACGTTCTCTTTGTACCACTGGTTCATGGCCAGATCGGGCGCGGGAGACAACTCATAGGCCTGCTCGCGATGTCGATGACGGGTCTGCAGGTTCGTGGTGACAATTTCATACTCACTGGGGCGCCGCTTGTTCGTGGCAAGCTTGCTCCATGTCTTCATTCCTTGGGGCTCAACGCTCATTTTTCATTCTCCGTATCGACGAACCACTCGCAGGGTCATTGTAAACTTCATCACTTGGCCAAAAATCTCAACTGTTCTGAGTCCGTTCGGATGAACCCTTCAAAAGCAGGCATGCTTGACTCGATATCACTTAACAGAACATCGCGACCCAGCATCTCACTGACGGTGTCAAATCGAACAACACACTCACCTTGAACTTTCACCCGAAAATAGGACTCATGCTCTTCGACTTCGATCTTTCGTCCTTCGTTGTCTTCATGAATAGCCTCAATGACCGCTTCACCGATCTCTCCGGCTTTCATGACGGGGCCGACAAAACGATTTTCGTCCGTGTTGTCCGTCATTTTTCGCTCCTCAAATTAGGCCCTCTGGACCCGTTACGGGGTTGGCATTGAAACCAAAACGGCATTGTCTTCAACTTTCACAGGGTATGCCTTCAGGGCTACACCTTCCGGATTTACGCCATCACCTGAAAGGACATCGAACTGCCACAAATGTGCCGAACAGGTCAGGATGCATCCTTCGAACTCCCCTTCAATGAGAGGATGGTACTGATGTGGGCAGATAGGATCATAAGCACGAACTTCACCGCCCGGCGCATGCACGATTAAAACGTCCTGGCCCTTGACCTCAAAAACATCCATCTCACCTTCCCAGATGTCATCGAGATTACAGGCTTTGTTATATTCAATCGTGTCGTTCAAGACGCACTACCCTTCCTGATAGATATCGATGGCTTCCATTTGCCTGAAATTTTCACCTTTGACCGTCGCGGTATTAGGCAACGGCGTATCCGCGCCGTGAATTTTGGCTATAAGTTTAGCATCAGGTGGAAATTGTTTAACCAGAACACCAACGATTTGCTCTGTGGCTTTTCGAATAACTTCAGTCATCGTATCCTCGTCATCTACCACAATGACTTTGAATCCATAGTCTCCTTGGATGTTACAAGCGACCGGAATATCGACCATCTTCTTGTCCTCGCTATATTAATTTCTGGAACATGGTGTGTTGGATGAAAAGTTTTACTCCGCAGCACGCTGCGGCGTGTCATACCCATCAATCCACTCGTAGTCATATCCATCTACGCCGCGTTCGGCGAAACTATGGCCCATGTACTCATAAAAATCATCTGGCCCTGTACCGATGGTTCCATCAAAACACCGGTCAATAATGCTCGCATGTCCCTTGTACCGGGATGGCTCGATTTCAAAAATCCACTTACAGACGGGAGAGCAGAAGTGGTACAGGCGATTGTCCAATTCAACTTGATGGTCCACTGATTTCCAGTGGTCGCCAGCAATGCCCGATACTTCGAGGCCACACATATTGCAAATAAGCGGTGGTGGAGCAGGTACGGTTTTCTCGAAGTCGCCGTTCCGGATATTTTCGATGACGACGTCCCAACACTTACCGTATGTTTCATTCCAACCTGGGTATTTTGACTCCAACCATTCCCGTTCCGCGGGTGAAACACAGGCAATCGGACGCCACCACTGGGTCGCACGATATACATAGACACCAATCTGTTGGGCGTGATGGAATGTTGAGATATCGTATTGGAGATAATCCCAGTACCACGGTAAATCCAATCCGAGGGCTTCAATAGTACGACCAAACTGCCCAATTACCCATTCATCCATGAAATCCTTGAGCGAGTTCTCACGGTGTTCCAGCGGCGTGTAATAATCCATGCCAATACCGCTGAGGGCGGAGAATTGTTTCCACATGCGCCAGAATGCGATTTCGACGAGTTGCTGCGCCTCTGCTTTTTTACCATTTTCACACATGATGCGAACCATGGGCTCGCCAATTTGTGCGTGTCGCGCTTCATCGGTCTGGATGCTTTGCAGCATGGTCGCGAAAGAATGATCGCCGCACTTTGCGGCATCTGCTGACAAGGCTACGAACTGGAGATTTGTGAAAGATTGCTCCAATCCCATATTGAGCATAATGGCAGCGCTGGTTGCATCACGCGTATGGGCAATGTCATCAAGAGCATGTCGAAGACTGATGATAATCCAGTTTTCTGTCTTAGAAGACTTATGACACCAATCGAACACGCCATCATGTTTCAAGAACTCATATGCAAAGTAAATCTGGATTTGTCCATGTCGTATTTCATCCAATGTTCCGAATGTGGCCATGTTTCGCATACCCGGGCTGCGACTGAACCGGGTCATGCGACCAAACGCTGATGCTGAATGAAACTCGGCCCAACACACCGCACTAAAATGCAGCGCTAACAAAGCCTTCCAGTGTGGTGAGGCCTTCTTGAAGAAATCAGACCGTGCTAAGGCGGCTTTGACAGAATAGGCTCCGACGTCCTTGTCCCGCTGAGACTTAACATAATCCCGGTACGATACCTTGTACGGCTCATCAAAGGATTCCCATGTAGAAACAGGGATATCAAAATTGTTAGACATTGGTAACGGGAACAACTCGTCCTCGGTAACATAACTCGGCGTCCAGTTCGTTTCTCGCGCGAGGTCGTACCATTCTTCCATCTTTAGCATTGCCATCGATTAGTTCCTCCGTCGCTTGCTTTCGACCTAATGTCAAAACGCATCACATCCTCATAATCACATAGTTACAAAACGAATATCAACATATTATTCACGTAACTTGCATGTTTTCGTATAAAACTTACAAACAAAAACGATTTTCTGATACTGACTGGACAATACAGAAAATTTCGTATTCTACAAATATCGCATTGTCGCCCCTAAAACAATCGAACTCGCCGGGCGAAAATTTTGCTCAATGCTCCCAAGGCGCCACGAACCGGTGCCTTGGGAGATTAAAACAAGGTGTTATCGCGATTCACTCAGAAGCGCACAATCCGTTCCTTTTGCTGAGTCAACCATACGGTCCATGAACCCGAACCTGACCCACCACTCGTTGGTCATGTTCCAGTGATCAACCATCTGGCCATTCCTCTGGCCGAACGGTGGGTCACCTGCGACAGAACCACAGAAACGACCGGCTTCGTCGAGGCTGTACATGTACAGACCACCGTCATCCGGATTGTTCTCGCCACCGAGAATTGCCTGAACATCCTCAACAGAGAAGCCAACTGCGCTTGCAATTATATTATTCGCCTCAGTCGGGTTCTTTCTCCAGAACTCGACGCCAGCAAAGATTGCCTGGATTGTCTGAACCGCAATGTCACGGTTATCTGATGTAAATTTGTCAGACATAAAAATGGCATCCGCGATCAGTGCGGACTTTAACCATTTGGGTTCAATCGAGTTACTGACAGAACGGGAGCCCGGCAGGTTTTCAAGAACCTGTCCACCAAACGGATCCCACAATTCTGCTGCTGCAATCTCACCGCTCATCATGGCTGCTGCTGCATCGCCAGCGACAAGGTTGACCATATTCACCTCATCCCACTTAACTCCGTTTTCTTCAAGCCAGATGCCCATCATGATGTGGGATAAGCCACCCTCCAGAACGGCAACACTTTTGCCCTTAAGGTCAGCTGCTGTTTTGA
>JAJFID010000386.1 GCA_021775325.1 Rhodospirillales bacterium | reverse complement strand
CCCAGACTTCGGCCTGATTAAGCATCTTCGACAACACGCCAAGGGTTCTATTGGCTTGATAGGGTGTATCTCGCATGGCGTGGTGTAAGTCCGAGGCATCATCACGGGTTAGCTTGAAAACTTTGGCGGTGCCAATCGCTGGCAGGATGTATTTATTTAACGCGTGGCTATACTCCACCTGGGTACGTGGCTTACAATGAGACGGCACGTACTCTTCCAAAAACCGCTCAGCAAGTTGTTGGACCGTTGGTGAGTGCCGTTCGTTCTTCTTCACTTGGTTTGGATCAATACCATCGTCAATGTCAGCAATGACTTTACGGGCCCGTGATTTAGCTTCTTCAAAGGGCAGGGTACCATGTCGTCCAATCTGCACGCGGGTTGTCTTTCCCAGTCGGAATGTCTGAGCCACATAGCGCTTGCCGCCATTGGGATAGACCCGAACACCGAAACCTTTAATCTGGTCGTCCCAGACAAAGTATTCTTTCTCTTGGGCGGGTAGGGCATCAGTATGTCGTTTGGTTAGTCGAGGCATGTGATTCACCGTTTCGGAATTCATTCGGAATTTCTTGGATGACATTCACAGCATACATGCGCTAACTTATGATAACAAGAAAACAAAGATAGTTGATATAAAACAGTTAGATAACAATTATATCTAATTCTAGCTATCTCCTGGTATCATATGACAAACAAACTCATAACCTGAAGGTCATAGGTTCAAATCCTATCCCCGCAACCAAATTTAAGTCCGTAACATCAAGGCGTTACGGGTTTTTCTTGTTTTCCCTAAATTCCTCTAAATCAGCAAGGTCAACACCGAGTCAACACGGTGGGCGATCCCATGACAGAGCTCTAAACTATCGGTTCGGGCAGGTGATTCGAATTACTGCTGTAGGCAATTGCTGATAACCCATGACAACACTGGATCATGATATCCTTGAAATCGTGTGGCGCCGAGGCCCGGGCGCTTACTCTGAGCCGTTGAGCACCAAGGGTGCGAATAAGCCCTTGGCCAAAAGATAGCCAGGTGGAAAGTGGTAACACTTTACCTATCCTGCCTCCCTCACGACAGGCACGTTCCGGCACGCATAGGCATCGAGCCATGTTTTGCAACAGTCTTAGGCATACAACGGCACGGATAGGCACATGGCCGTTGTTCCCGGCAATCTTGGGCATGCTGCGGTACACATGGACTCCTTCGAACCTGACCGTGAAGATTGTGGCTGAAAACGTATCCGAGCCCAAGTCTGCCGAGGAATCAGGAGCATAAACGACCTGTCAAATCTGGTCCGGTCTTACAGCCAAAGCAGACAACGGTCGGGCAACTGACACACCGCCGCTTTCGCCCGAGGCGGAAATATTCATGTGGCTTCACTGAGCACCGCTAGCGGTACACCCTGACACATGAGAGTGTATACCGCCAACCTACACAGCCCATATTTTCTGGAGACCGGTGCTTGAATCAGGTTTCTAAAGTTGCAGGTAGTCGATCCATGATCCAATCCGTCCAGACTTCAATACCCTCGCCAGTCTTCGCGGAAACCTGAACAACTTCCAGGTCAGGATTGACACGACAGGCATATTCAATGGCCTTCTCAACGTCAAAAGTCAGATAGGGCAACAAATCTATCTTGCTAAGGATCATGATATCTGCGACGGCAAACATATCAGGGTATTTGATTGGTTTATCTTCACCTTCAGTAACAGACAGAATGACGACTTTTGATTCCTCGCCCAAATCGAAGGCGGCTGGGCAAACAAGGTTACCAACATTCTCAATAAATATGGCACCGCCACGGCTAACGGGGAGGTCCTGTAACGCGTGACCGATCATATGTGCGTCGAGATGGCATCCCTTACCGGTGTTGATCTGAATAGCCGAGACACCCGTTTCACGAATTCTGTCCGCATCATTGTCGGTTTCCTGATCGCCCTCAATTACGCCGAGCGGCATTCTCCCGGTTAGGGTTTTCAACGTTTCTACCAGCAGAGTTGTCTTGCCAGCACCGGGGCTGGATACCAGGTTCAGCGCCAAAATCTCCTGTTCGGCAAGCCATCGGCGATTGCGCTCGGCGTAGCCGTCGTTCTTTGAAAGTATGTTTTGCTCAATCTGAATCAAACGGTCTTGAGTAAACCCCGCAACCGATACACCAGCCTCGCCTTGCCCGTAGTGGTGGGGACCATCGTGATGGTGATGATCTTTGCCACCACCGTGGTCATGAGAATGATTATCTGCTTCGCCGCATCCACAAACTGTACACATGTCGCCACCTACTTTCTTCGAATATCAGGTTGGTTTCCGGTCAAACATTCCCGCGCAGTTACCCACAAAGTTGTCACAAAATTCTTCGCCGCGACACCATCGATGGCCATGTACCGAACCCAGTATCCAACGTCATTTGGTAACCGGGATACGCCAGCATAAACACCCGCACTCCCCGCCACATGAGGTCGAAGGGTGCTCTCCAGTGCGCATTCTTCGCCCCGAGAGGTAATCACAGCAAATGTTCCGTGAACAGTGAACCGTGCGGAGTCCGTTGTTTCTCTGGCAATCATAGTATCGCCGGATACGATGAACCGATCAACGGCATCAATTCGACCATCGGGCCTGCTGACGACAAGCTCGCTTTCAAACCAGCTGAACGACTCGCCCGCTTCATTTGGGTCATGGGCAAGAAACGAGTCAGTGATAACGACATCACAGGTTGGATGCGCCGCAACAGACACTGATGAGCGAAATTTGGCATATGGAAACAGAATGATGGCATCAGGTATGTATTCAAGCAGGCTACCATTTTCTCCCACGATCTCTATTTTCTGTTGGGCAAAACCCTCGTCCATTCGATGAACGATGGTCGATGCCTGGGTGGTCACATGAGCACGCGCGTCCTCTTTGCCCTGAATTTTCATAGACAATCGGTCGTCGCGAAATATGCCGCCAGAACAGGATTGCAAATACAACGACGCCATTTCGGGCAACGCTTTATCCAGATACTGGGACCGGCAGATATGGAATGGGTACGAGCTATACTGTTCTGCCAGGTACGTCCGGCCTTCCGGATCAGGTTGGAAAACGGCCTCCAGACGCCCCTGGCGGAGCTTCTCGTCCGCAACCTCGTGTGGTGTCTCTACAGAATCAGGCATCGAACAGCACACTTTGGGACAAGTGATCTATGATAGCCTCGATACCATCGCCGGATGCGCAGTTGGTCAATACTATAGGCCTGTCGCCGCGCACCTCGATAGCATCCACTTTCATTTGCTCAAGATCGGACCCGACATACGGAGCCAGGTCCGTCTTGTTAATCACAAGCAGGTCAGAGCGAACGATACCAGGGCCTTTCTTGCGTGGAATGTCGTCGCCGCCAGCTGCATCAATGACGAATAACCAGTAGTCCACTAGATCCAGGGAGAATGTGGATGCCAAATTGTCTCCACCACTTTCGATGATGACAATACCGGTGCGAGGGAACAGGTTCACAAGTTCGTCAGCAGCCTGAATATTCAAGGTGGGGTCTTCGCGAATGGCTGTATGCGGGCAAGCGCCCGTCTCGACAGCTCTCACCTTGTTGGGGTTAATCAACCCGCTCGCCTTCAGGCGTTCGGCGTCCTCTCTGGTCACCAGATCATTGGTAACCACGGCAACCCCTATCCCGCGCCCCTCCAGTGCGGGAATCAGTCTTTCGATCAACGCCGTTTTGCCAGATCCCACGGGTCCGCCGATACCGATTCTGGCAGCCGCCGGGAAGTTTCCGGAAACAGTATTTTTCATCTCAACATATACCGTTGGGCCAGCGGTAGTTTGCTTGCTGGTTCACACGTCGCCAGTTCATCATCGACGAACACATCAAACGTTTGAGGATCGACCCGGATATTGGGACATGCGTCGTTATGCAGCATGTGCCGTTTGCTGAGTTTGCGGGTGCCATGGGTCGGCAGCAGGTTTTTTTTCAAATCCAGTTTTTTTGCCAGATCGTTTTCAATGGCCAACGGATTTACAAAGCATGCACTCAGAGCTTCCTTTGCGCGGCCAAATGCACCCCACTGAGGGCGCATCTGAAGCGGCTCGCACGTCATCAAGGACGCTGCGCTATCACCCATTGCGCCCCACGCTATGAAACCACCTTTGACCACAATTTCAGGCTTGCTGCCAAAGAACCCAGGGCGCCATAAAACGATGTCTGCCATCTTTCCAGCCTCAAGAGAGCCCACATGATCCTCAACACCAAAAGTCCGGGCGGCATTGATCGTGTACTTAGCAATGAAGCGCTTGATCCGTTCGTTGTCGCCTTTTTCCACGGTTTCCTCTGGCAATCGTCCGCGTTGATCCTTCATTTTTGAGGCCAGTTGCCAGGTGCGGGTAATAACCTCGTTGATGCGGCCCATTCCCTGACTATCCGAGCCCAACATTGAGATGGCGCCCATATCATGGAGCACGTCCTCTGCCGCAATGGATTGCGCGCGTATTCGGCTTTCAGCGAACGCAACGTCTTCCGGAATTGAGGGGCTCAGATGATGGCACACCATGGTCATGTCCAGGTGTTCGTCGAACGTATTCACGGTGAACGGGTTCGTGGGATTTGTTGAGGAGGGCAGACAGTTGGACTCGCCCGCGACTCGAATGATGTCGGGCGCGTGACCGCCACCTGCGCCCTCAGTGTGATACATGTGTATCGTTCGCCCGTTGATAGCGGCTAACGTGTCTTCAACGAAGCCGCTTTCGTTCAGCGTGTCCGTGTGAAGTTGCACCTGGAAGTCCATTTCGTCTGCGACGGAAAGACAGGTATCAATAACAGCAGGCATCGCACCCCAGTCTTCATGGATTTTCAAACCAAAGCAGCCGCCAGCAATTTGATCTTCAATGGAGCCGGGCTTCGATGTGTTGCCACGGCCCAGGAATCCGAAGTTGATTGGCCATTGCTCGGCCGCCTGCAGCATCTTCCCCACGTTGAACGCTCCACCACAATCAATACCGACGGTTATGGGTCCCAACGAACCACCGATCATGGTGGTCAGGCCTGCGCTGATTGCGTGTTCACACAACTGAGCAGAATCAAAGTGCACATGCACATCGATTCCACCTGGTGTAGCAATCAGGCCTTCAGCATCCCGTACGGTCGTCGCGACACCGCATATCAGATTTGAATCCACGCCATCCATGGTCGCAGGGTTTCCGGCCTTACCAATCCCGACAATCTTGCCGTCCTTGATGCCAATGTCGCCTTTCACAATGCCAAGCACGGGATCGATCACCAAAGCATTACACAACAGCATATCGAGCGACCCCTGCGCGCTGTTGTAACCGGGCGTCAGACCCAAACCATCGCGGAGCGTCTTGCCGCCACCGTGTAGACATTCCTCACCAGGGACACCGAAATCACGCTCAACCTCAGCTAAAAGATTGGTATCGCCCAATCGAATGGCATCACCAGTCGTAGGTCCATACATGCGCGCGTAATCTATTCGTGCCATCTTCGCCATGGTTCACGCTCCCTTAAAGCCGAGCTCGCGTGCCCGCCTTAATGCATCAGCCTTGCGGCTTTCGCTATGAATTGATCCATTTGTCAGATTGTTCAGGCCGAACAATTCGCCAGATCCGCCGAACTCGGTTAACGTGACCTCTTTGGTCTCGCCCGGTTCAAACCGCACAGCAGTACCCGAAGGAATATCCAGGTGCATTCCAAAGGCCTGAGATCGATCAAAGTTCAATGCTTTGTTGGCTTCAAAGAAGTGATAGTGGCTTCCGATCTGAATGGGACGATCACCTGTGTTTACAGCTTGCATCGTGACCGTGTTCCGCCCGGCGTTAATCTCGATCTCGCCATCGTCCACGAACAATTCACCGGGCGTGACGGCGTCCGTGGTTTTCTTCTTCTTTCCGGGCCGGATCGGGTCATGCACCGTGACAAGCTTTGTCCCATCAGGAAACATGCCTTCCACTTGAATCATAGGCACCAGGTCAGCAACACCGGGCATAACGTCATCCGTGTTCAGGAGGGTCGAACCGAAGGAGATCATGTCGGCTACACTCCGGCCTTCTCTGGCACCTTCCAGAATTTCGTCAGATATGTATGCGATGGCTTCCGGGTGATTTAGCAACAACCCCTTGGCGCGACGTTTTCTAGCTAGCTCAGCAGCTGTAAATATTATGAGCCGCTCCATTTCCGTTGGCGTTAATAGCATGGTGAACCTCCTTGCTGGTTCCGATGGCTAGTTTGCAAACAGTCGCGAGTCGATTGTTTCGTGGCGCATCATGGCGATTTCCGAGACGGGTGTGAATGCGTGTAGGCGTTCTAGTGGCAGCGGCGGTTTTTGAATCAATCCTTCTATTGTGTGGTGTAGTGCCGCCAGTATTCGCTGGGAATGGACATGACCGATACAGCCCAAACGCATGGCTGCCCCAAGTATTCCTACACATAATGTGTGCGCAGAAAGTGCCCATATTTCATTTTTCGCAACATCACTGTTCGCCCAGAGGAACCCTTGCATGACGGCAAGGTTCCCGCAGGCTTCCGATCGGGTGACACAACCCCTGTATTCTTTTGCAAGCGGTGTGCCCAATTCCTCGTGGACCCGCAGCATTGCAAGTCCACAACGGTGTGATCCGTCCCGCATCTCGTGCGACAAGGTCTGACACTCCACGATGGAATCAAGCTTTCGGAGATCGACCAAGTCCTTTGATGCCACGAAGGCAGCAGAGATTATGCTTCGGTCAAACGACGCCCATCTTTCAGTCAGTTGGGCGCGGATGAATTTCTCAACGGCTTCCGCGTCAGGTACATGGCTTTCGGTAACAAGTGTCTCCATACCCCACGAAAACGAAACGGCACCTGACGGGAAAAAACTGTCGCTGTGTTGCAAGGCGGGAAGTATCGATGGAGTTTTACTCATTGGCCACTATCTCTATGAGGCCACTGGATACATGTGATGCGAGGCGGTCCAGGTAAAACTTCTCCGGCCCCTCAATCGCGACACCCAGTACGCCGTCGATAAAGCGTACCCGCCAGTGAAGATTACCGGCGAAGTAACCCAGTTCCAGAGCTGCCGCGGCATCTCGTGGCTTGAAGTTAAGCCATTGCTCCTGCTTCATACGAACAACGATAGCGCCATCATCGTCCAAACTCAGGACCGATCCATCTTCCAGATTTGTTTCGCGGTCCAATGCTATGGCGCAGTCCGTGCCCTTATCTGTCGTGACCCGTAGTCGGTGACGATGCGTATCCTCGCGGTTCAATAATAAGTACTCAACGCGGTCATCATAAGACAACGCGTGTAATTGACCCGATATATCGTGGTCAGTTGAGTACCCAATAATGTTCGTTAGGGTCCGCATGAATTTTACATTTTCCTGTTAGGACTTAAGATCATCCCGCTTGATGCTTTGATCCACCTTCACGCCATTCACACTTGTGATCACCGCGATTAATCGGAGCAAGGCACAGGCCGCAAGTTTGGTCGTGATGGCATTGACGTCGACAACCGGACACAACTCCGTCAGGTCAATCATGCCGACGCATCCGTTCTCGCCCAGAATTTCGTTAATCATCATGATTTCGCGAGCCTCAAGCCCTCCGGGCTCAGGTGAGGTGACGCCCGGTGCCGCCGAAGCATCCATAACATTCATATCGATGCTGAGGTATTGTGAATCGGTGCCCTCCCAAACTCGCTTTGCCGCTTCGCGGGTTACTTCATTAACACCGCGACTGAGAACTTCGTTCATAGAGAAATATTTGATCCCTCGTTCATTGGCGAGATCGATCCAGTCTTTCGGGTTCATCGAATTTCGAACACCGACGTGGGCGACATTCTCTGACGCCACATTAGGCAATTCCGTAACACGGGCGAGGGAACTGGCGCTTGTGTTTTTCTCACCGGCCCAGCTCTCGGCCATGTTCAGGTGAGCACCAAGTTGTAAGTATCCCATTTTTTTGCCTCGGCCCAAGTGATCGGATAGTGCTTTGGACGCAGGGATTGTGAGGGAGTGATCACCACCGCAGAGAATAGGGACGAGGCCAGCTTTAAGAATTTCGCTAACAGCTTTATATATGCAATTGTGGGCCGTTTCGGGATCGACTTTTGGAATCCGCACGTCACCACAATCCACAAAATCGCCATGTAAATCTACCTCGTACTCGAACCAATAAGGAAAGTACTCGTGAGACATAAAGCGTATGTCACGGGGGCCTTCGACGGACCCCGGCTTACCCACATTACCTTCTTCATAAGGCACACCCAGAAATGCGTAACGGGCACCTGATGCCTTCAGCGCTTCAACCTCCAACGGCACATGCGGTGCGCGCAAAAAGGTTATAACGCCGGGTGCGCTGAAACTGTCGTCCCTGCCACCGATGGGGGAAAAAATGTGTTCGTAAGACTTAGCGGGGTTCATGATAAAATGCTCTCCAATAGTCGATCGCGGCCAAACTCAGGCAGCGTTTTTTCGGTTCCAGGGGGGTTCGTTATTGTCACGAAGGGTTTTTGCGCGGCTGCCCAGGAATTGGTAAGCCATGCAACATGACAGTTTGCTGGTGATGTTGTTTGAATCCCACATTGGACACAATTCTGATATCTCCATAATGCTCGCCCCATATTCGCCCGCAATCCGGGCAAGTTGTAGGGCTTCGCGTGATTTAATCCCAAACGGTTCAGGTGCTGTGGTACCGGGAGCGCAGGATGCATCCAGGGAATCAGTGTCCCACGAAAAATACACACCGTCCGTACCGTCCCAGGCGCGCGTAAATATCTCGTGCGTACAAGGCTCAATACCGTTCTGTGCCACTTCACGCATGGGCAAGAGACGGATGTCATTATCCACCAGAGTGTCCACCCAGTCTTTTGGATTAAGACCGTTTCTGGAACCCATATGGGCCATGTTTTTGGCGGCGCAGTTTGGAAGGTCCAATGCCCGGGACGTTCCAGAACAGTTCGTAAAGACGTTGTCATCCCAGTCAGGTGCCGAGTCCAGATGGCAATCCACATGCAAATAGCCCATGGTCTTTTCACCAAGATAATCAGACAGGGCGCGAGCCGCCGGTATGGGAACGGAATGATCACCGCCACATAACATAACCATGGCGCCGCCATGCAGGCATTCAGTCACGTAATCATAGATCAACTGATGGCTTCGAACGTTGCTGCTGGGAATTGCTGGCACGTCACCACAATCCACGGGTCGGAAGAAATCAATGAGGTCTACATCGTAGTCAAACATATACGGGAAGTATTGGGTTGATGCCTCGCGTATGCCAGCCGGACCCTGAGAGGTGCCACAACGGACCATATTGCCATGATCATGCGGCACGCCAAGGAAGCACACCTTGGCTCCCATCGCCCGGATTTTATGCCGGTCCGGTTCACAATAGGGTGCACCCATGAATGTATTCAGTCCTGAAGCCTTAAACGCACCATTGTGTAGGGTTGGTGATCGAACATGATCATCCTTGCCGGTTTGGATTGCCGGGCCTTTATGCTGATGCGGGACGAACTCCCAGGCTTGGTGTCCATCAGAGCTCATGGTGTTCTCCTGAAATGGTTGTCGAATTGTTCGTCGGTGGAGGTAAAACGGTCTCGTCGTCTGGATACTGGAAATTTAAAGAGACAAGTTGCATCTCTCGACCCGTTAAAATCCTGGGGGTCGGCGTTCCGCAGTCTGGACACCGAAAAGACGTCCTCGACAGCAACAACTTTGCGTCATCGCATCTCGGGCAATAGGCACTTAGTGGAATTTCCTCAATGTCGAGCTCGGCACCTTCGCAGAGTGTTCCATCAGTGGCACTGTTGAAGCAAAAATACAGAGATCGCATAACCACGGACTCGGTTCCAAGTCTGACCGAGATACGGGTTACTTTATGAGCGCCCTCTATCTTCGCGTGTTCGCAGGCAAGTTCTACCAGGCTTTTTGCTATTGATAGTTCGTGCATGGGAAGCACTCGCCTTTCGTCATGATCGCCCAGTTCAGCAGTTTGATAGAAATATCTAATAGCATGCGACAATCGTAGTCAAAGATAAAATTCTAAACGAAATTCGTGAATTTAAATTAAATTGACATAGAAAATTTTAAGTTTACCATAAAATACAACGCTTTTCGTATTTCAATAAAGCGTGTGAACAGATGGTGAAATTCTTCACCATAGAGCGCGATATCTCGCAAGTTCGGGGTTTCAAAGGTAGTAACCGATGAAAACTACAGAGCGTAAAACATTGAAAGCGACGTCGGATCAACCCGATGCTGTGTCGAACAATGACGCTTTCGGTGGCGAGGAAAACGAGAATGGCCCTCCAATGGGGGTACGACGAATGCGGCTCACGGGCCAAAAGGACGAGGCCGTTGAATACACGCCTCTGCCAAACCTAGACGGTCTCAACCGTGACATTGTGGAGCTACTGCAAGAAGATGGGCGCGCTGCCTATTCGACTATTGCCAAAAAATTAGATGTATCTGAAGCAACGATCCGGACTCGCGTTGCGCGTATGAGGGAGTCCAATTTAATTCATTTTATTACTGTTGCGAACCCAATGGCGCTTGGCTACAAGGCGTGGGCCATGTTGGGAATCAAGGTTTCTCGCCACGGAACCGCAGACGAAGTCGGACGGTACTTTCGTGATTTGCCTGAGGTAGTGTATGCCATGCGAGTCGCCTCCCGGTACGACTTGTTGGCGGAAATCGTGTGTGAATCACCCGATGATCTTAGAATCTTTCTGGATATGCACTGTTACGGACAGCAACATATTGCTTCAGTTGAGCCCATGATTGGAATGGGACTCTATAAAAGCCTGTTCAAGTGGGACAGTCCCGTGGTGGCAGAAAAACATGCTTCGTGAGGATAGCGACGGAGCATTGTGGCGTGGCAAATGTTGCAACGCAATTGAAGATAGGCAAGAACGATAATGAACGATACTCAACAAAGTATCTCTGGTTCTGAAGCGGTCACAAACGCTTCGCTTGACGGAGAGGCACCTGAAAAGGGACCCGTATTCAAGCAACCAAAGGAAAGGTTTTTGGGGTTGCGCGGGTCGGTTGACCGGACTCAGTCCATGGCCCTTGGCCTTCTCGGCGTCGTTGCATTTTTTGTTGCATGGGAGGTTGCGCATATTCTGACTCCCGAAAATCAACAAAAATTCCTACCGAGTGTTGGCCAGGTTGTTGGCAAAATCACCTATCTTTTCGCGGAAAAGGGATACGTCGCTGACGTTGCCAAGAGTGTTTATCGCATATACGTGAGTTTCTTCTTCGCGTGTTTGTTCGCGGTCCCTCTGGGTTTGTTTATGGGATCTTTCGTTAAGCTTCGTGCCTTGATCAATCCGACGGTAGGTGGCTTGCGTTACCTGCCTGCTGCCTCGTTCGTACCTCTACTACTGGTGTATTTCGGCCCGACGGATTTCGCCAAGTTGGCACTTCTTTTCTTGGGTTGCGTGTTTTTCCTCACCGCCCTGATTCTCGACAACGTTGAAGCCGTGCCAAAAGAGCTCGTTGAATCGGCACAGACGATGGGCGCGGGAAGATGGCACATCGTTTTCAAGGTTACCTTCCGGTCTGCAGCGCCACAAATATTGGACTCTATGCGGAATATGATCGCGGTTTCCTGGACATATCTGGTGATTGCCGAAATTGTCGCCGCGACAGATGGCATTGGTGCCGTCATGATGCGTGGCGCTAGGTTCCTGCATGTGGACATCATCATGGGAGGTATTTTGACGATCGGTGTACTCGGCGTTCTCACTGATATTTCATTCAGGATAGCCGGCCACTTCCTGTTCCCCTACATGCGCGTACGGCGATAAGGAGACTGGTCAGATGGCAATACTTGCAGACAACACAGAAACCTTACAACAAACAGCTAATGAACAAGGGGCGGTGCCTGGTGAGCCACCTTTGCGCGCGGACCGGGTTACCAAGGAATATCTGAACGGCGCGCGGGTTGCCCTCGACAATATTTCTATCGACATCAAGGAAAACCAGATTACGGCCCTGATTGGGCCATCCGGGTGCGGAAAAACAACCCTCTTGAGGTTGATGGCAGGCCTAGAGTATCCCACATACGGAAATGTAATGGTCTATGGCGAGCCTGTGCTTGGGCCTGGGCCTGAACGCGGCATGGTGTTTCAAGCCTACACTTCGTTTCCATGGTTAACGGTGCGAGAGAATGTGCAGCATGGAATGGAAATTCAGGGCGTTTCCAAAGACGAACAACGGGACAAAGCTGATCATTTTCTGAAACTTGTTCACCTTGATGAGTTTGCCAATGCGTATCCCGCCGAGTTATCCGGCGGCATGAAACAACGCGTCGCCATTGCAAGAACGTTGGCACAGGGACCACAACTCCTGCTTCTCGATGAACCATTCGGTGCCCTCGATGCCCAGGTTACATGGGAAATGGAAGAGATGGCTGTTGATATCATCGAGCGCGAGAGCAAGACGGTTGTCCTTGTGACACACGATATTCAAGAAGCCATTTATCTTGCGGATCGAATCCTGTTTTTCACACGTCAGCCCGGCAAGATAAAAGCAGACATGCCGATGGAATTCAAAAAAGGTCGTCGTTTCGCAAAAAAAGAAGATTTGCTGGTCGAGCCCGGCTACGTGGAAATGGAAAAACGCCTCTATACGATGATGCGGGAAGAGATTCAGGGGCGCATCGGATAATAGCTCGCATTTCTAAATGTCATAACAGTGAGGAGTAGAGTAAATGACTACAAAGGTTTCAAGACGAACTGGACGGAGGTTTGCGAGAACCTTTGTCTTCGCTATTTTCTTTGGTTTGATGGCCATTGCGACCGCAACATCGTCTTTTGCAAAAGAAAAAGTCAGGATTGGTCACTTCAGTTGGCCGGGATACGGTTTTCTTTATGTCGCGCAGGAAAAGGGTTTATCACCGAATCTCGATTTCGAGTTTACGATCATCGAAGATCCGGTCCAGCTGTTCAGTCTGTTATCAACTGATCAGCTTGATACGGTTTTCAGCACCATTGAGTTTGGTCCAATCGCTACTGCCGAGGATATGGGCTTCAAGCTAATTTCCATTTCAAATCTTGGCTATGGATCAGACAACATTGTTGTGCATCCAGATATCAAAACAGCA
>JAJFID010000385.1 GCA_021775325.1 Rhodospirillales bacterium | reverse complement strand
CCCGCTCATGATTGACGATATAGTCGGCGTAGCCGCCGGGATACTTCGGCGTGCCATCCTCGTTGGTCAACCCCGGCAGACCCAATCGGGCACCCAGGTCAATCATCACGGACTGGAACGGGCGGACATCGCGGTCGGCATCAACCACGGGCTGGCGTATGGCATCCTGAACTGCATCCGCTTCGGAGATTGGCCGATCCAGCAGGGATATACAGTCGTGCCGCTCCAGATATGTGGTATCAGGCAGGATGAGGTCGGCAAATGCCACCATTTCCGAGTAGTAGGCGTCGGAATAAATGATACGGGGAATCTTGTACTCACCCGTGTCCTCGTTCTTGTCACACAACATGTCCATGACACCGGAAGTATTCATGGACGAATTCCAGCTCATGTTTGCCATAAACATCATCAACGTATCGATGGGGTATGGATCGCCCTTCCAGGCGTTGGTGATTACCGAGTGCATCATGCCGTGGGCGGCGACGGGATGTTCCCATGAAAAGGCCTTGTCCAGACGAGTCGGGTTACCATCATCGTCCACCAGCAGGTCTTCGGGGCCGACAGGAAAACCCAGCGGCGGTCCGGGCATGACCTGCCCCGGATTTACCTGGCCCGGTTTACCAGCCGGTTTGATAGCCGGCGGAACCGGCTTGGGAAACGGTGGTTTGTAACGGAAGCCGCCCGGGCAGTCGATCGTGCCCAGCAGCATTTGCAACAGATGGATAGCCCGGCAGGTGTGGAACCCGTTTGAGTGGGCGGATATACCGCGCATGGCATGCATGGCGACAGGTCGACCAATCATGTGATCATGTTCACGTCCGGCCCAGTCGACCCACGACACATCCAGTCGGATTTCCTCCTCGAAAGCGGCATGAGCCAGTTCTGCAGCAATCCGCTTGATGGTATCGACGCTGATTCCGGTTTTGTCAGCGACGTTCTCAGGCGCATAAGCCTCGTCCATATAACGCTCTGCCATGATCTGAAACGCCGGTACCGCTGTTCGCGAGTCAGCCAGGACACGCTCACCCACCATGACCGGTTTGGCATCTGCGGAGAGTGCGTTTCCCACGGCATTTACTTCACCGTCCCAGCACAGCGGGTTACCGTCATCATCACGGGCGAACATGCCATCGTCCGCAGCACCGGGATCACGAACAACCAACCACGCCGCGTTGGTGTAGCGGGCCAGATAGGGCAGATCAATCTTGTCCGCGTGCAGCAGTTCATGGATCAGCGACATGGCAAACAGCCCGTCCGTGCCCGGACGAATACCAATCCACTCGTCTGAAATCGCGGAGTAACCGGTTCGAATGGGATTGACGGATACGAACTTGGCGCCCCTGTTCTTGAGCTTGCCCAGACCGATCTTGATGGGGTTTGAATCATGATCCTCGGCAACGCCGAACATCATGAAATATTTTGTCCGATCCCAGTCCGGCTCGCCAAATTCCCAGAAAGATCCACCAATGGAATATAGACCGCCAGCCGCCATGTTGACCGAGCAAAACCCGCCATGCGCGGCGTAGTTGGGGGTTCCGAATTGGGACGCCCACCAACCGGTCAGGGCCTGACTCTGGTCGCGCCCTGTAAAGAATGCCAGTTTCCTCGGGTCCGTTTTCCGGATATTGCCCAACCATTCGGTGGCAGTGGAAAGCGCCTCTTCCCATTCAATTTCCTGAAACTCGCCACTGCCGCGCGGGCCGACGCGTTTGAGCGGTTTCTGCAATCTGGCCGGCGAGTACTGGGTCATAATGCCTGCAGCACCTTTGCCGCAGAGGATACCGCGATTAATGGGATGGTTCTGGTTGCCCTGAATATAGCGGACTTTACCGTCCTTCAGATGAACCTTGATGCCGCACCGGCAGGCGCACATGTAACAGGTCGTATACTTGATCTCATCGGAAACATGGGGCGACGTATCAATGCCGTCTTTCCATTGCATTTTGTTTTCAGCCATACGGTCCTGCGTTCGCCTGTGAAGCGGGTTTGTTTTTCGACATACGATGCGATGTCACAGTATTCAATCCAAAAACATACGTGAACCTGCCAGTTTGAAAGATATGGGCAGTCCAGATGATGGATTTCATGATTCGGGGGATACGCCAACTGAAGACAGAAATTCGGCAGAGGATTCCGTGTGAAGGAACATCAGTGCGCAGACCAGATCAGGGTCCTCATTTTCAGCGTCCCCGTCACACGAGCTGGCGGCAATGGTCGGGACATCACGGCTCAGTTCTTCACCCGCACTATCAAGCGCATGCGGCAGGTCCACTTCGCGCGTAAACTCGCCCTCTTCCTCATCATGCAGCAAAACGATATCGGGCATTATGCCGCGCGCCTGGATTACACGCCCCGATGGCGCGTAATACCGGGCTGTGGTCAGTCGCAGTGCCCCCTCGACCGGCAGTGGCGTTATGGTTTGCACGGACCCTTTACCGAAAGAGCGCTCACCAAGAATGGTTGCTCGGCCATGGTCCTGCAGGGCACCCGCGACAATTTCCGATGCCGACGCTGAACCACCGTTTATGAGCACAACAATTGGTAGCCCCGGTGCCATATCGCCCGGGCTGGCAGAATGGCTGCGTTCCGAACCGTCTTCGTCGCGGCCCCGAATTGAAACGATTTTTCCATCCTCAAGGAAAGCGTCAGACAGGATCAACGACTGATCCAGCAGTCCGCCCGGGTTATTCCTCAGATCCAGGACAATCCCCGAAAGATTCATTCCCAACTGAGCCCGGATATCATTCATGGCGTCGACAATTCCCGGCTCCACCCGCTCGGTAAACCGGTTAACGCGGATGTAGCCGATATCCCCCTCAACCCGCCACTTGACGGAGCGGACTTTAATGATCGCGCGAACAATCGATACATCAAACGCATCCACGGCAGCCCGTTCTATCGTCACAACGACGGCGGTTCCCGGCGCGCCACGGAGTAAATTGACGGCATAACTGATGCCTTTGCCGCGAATGTCCTCGCCATTGACATGCGTAATCAGGTCACCTGCCTGAATTCCTACCTCAAATGCAGGTGTATCCTCGATAGGTGAAACGACTTTTATGATGTCATTTTCCTGCGTAATTTCTATACCTAATCCGCCAAACTGACCGCGTGTGGATACTTGGCTTTCCTGGAACTCGCGGGGGTTCATGTAACTGGAATGAGGGTCCAGCGAGGCCATCATGCCATCCAGACCGGCTTCCACCACATCGCGTGGCTCAAACGATGCCAACTCGCCCTCAAGTGACTCGACCCCGGTAATGGCTGCATCGATGAGGGCGGCATCTTCCAGTGGCTCCACATAATTCACACGCACGCGGCGAAATGTATCGCTGAAATGACGCAATTGTTCGTCATCTCTGTGCGATGCATAACGAGCATATACTGCGTCAAACCGATTGAGTTCTTTGCCTGCTGATTCCGGTAGCGGATAGGCACCACCAACGCCAAGCGTATCCAGAACGGTACTGACCGTCCTGTTTTCCAGCACACACCCGCTGATGCCGGGCAACAGCGACACCATCATTAACACGACAACAATGGCAGCCAGTGCCCGTGGGGTTCTTTTCAAACGCGTCACAGCATCACCCCAGTCGACCTTTCGTCGAAGACCCCACGATTATCCGGCTGATGTGATCGCCTCGATCAATTCACCCAGGACCTGTTCGGCCTCGTCATTCTCAACCTGACACGTGCCGGCATTTTCGTGACCACCACCACCATATTTCAGCATGAGCTCACCAATATTGGTGTTGCACGTCCTGTTCGTAATGGAACCGCCGGTCGCAAACACTGTATTGAGTTGATTCAGACCCCAGAGAATATGGATGGAAATGTTGCAGTCCGGGAACAGCGCATAAATCATAAAGCGGTTGCCGGCAAAGATGTTCTCTTCTTCGCGTAAATCCAGTATCACAAGGTTGCCATGCACAGTCGTGCACCTTTTCAACTGTTCTTCGTGCTTTGCCGCATGGGACTCATACAATTCCACACGTTCGGCCACATCGGGCAGTTTCAGTATGTCTTCAATGGTATTATCGCGGCAGTAATCAATAAGCTGCATCATCAACTGGTAGTTGGAGACGCGGAACTCCTTGAACCGGCCAAGACCCGTGCGGGAATCCATCAGGTAATTAAGCAGCACCCATCCCGTCGGATTCAGAATTTCGTCTTCAGAGAACTGCGCCGAGTCACTCTTGTCCACGGCATCCATCATCTCTTCTGAGATATTGGGAAAGGCCTCCTTGCCACCGTAGTAATCATAAACAACGCGTGCGGCCGACGGAGCGTCCGGGTCGATAATGTGGTTATCCGGTTTTTCCCCGACACGTATGGTTTCACTTAAATGGTGATCGAATGCCAGGTGGACGCCTGGCACATAGGGAAGGTTTGTTGAAATATCCCTGTCAGAAACAAGGATCGTTCCATCCTGCATGTCTTTAGGGTGAACGAACTTTATTTCGTCGATAATGCCGAGATCTTTCAGTACGACAGCGCACACTAGGCCATCGAAGTCGCTACGCGTTACAAGGCGAAATTTTTCATCACTCATTTACAAGGTCCTTCAAACATCCCAATACAAATACCAGACTATCCAGCTATGCTTTTGCGAGTATAAGCATCTCTCCGACCAGAGAAAACATCGGAATCGACAATACCATACAATTTTTTTTCTATGTCCTTAAAATCATTGAATTAACTAGAACGAACTTCTATCCCATTCAAGCTTGTGCAGCGTGTAAAGTGTCGCCCCAAGAAAAATAACTGCGCCCGCCTGATGTAAAGCCGCAAGTCCAACCGGAACGACCAGCACCAATGTGGATATGCCCAGCGAAACCTGTATCAGGGCCGCCAGCAACATCATGTTATAGGCAAATTTCTGCCCTGAGGTGAGGTTGCAGCCCATGGACAACAGCCAGAAAGCGACTGTACAGGTGACCGTAAACATGGCCAGAACACGATGGTTAAACTGAACGGTCAATACATCCTCAAAGGCGCTTATCAGAGCTGGTTCGCCCGCATAAATGCCTTGCGGCACCAGTTCCCCATCCATCAGCGGAAAGGTGTTGTAGATTAGACCCGCGTCCAGTCCTGCGACGAACGCGCCACTTACGAGAGTAATCAAAACGAACATACAGATTACCAGAACCCCGCGCCGAACGGATGCGATTTCTGACGAAAGAGCTGGTCTGACGGCCTCATAACCCTGTCGAATACGCAGTGCGTAACGAAACATTGCAGCAAAAATAACAACGGCAAGTGCCAGATGAGCGGCCAATCGGTACTGACTGACGTCCGGCCGGTCCACGAGGCCGCTCTTGACCATAAACCAGCCCATGCCGCCCTGCAGTCCCCCGAGCACGAAAAACATGATCAGAACCGGAATCGAACGCCGGTCGACCCAGCCCCGGATGAGGAAGATAACGAAGGGAATGATAAACACCACGCCGATCAGCCTGCCAAACAACCGGTGCACAAATTCCAGCCAGAATATGCCTTTGAACTCAGTAACAGTGAGGTGAGAATTGATCTCACGAAATTCAGGGGTTTGCTGATATCCCTTGAAAGCGGCTTCCCACTCCACGGCACTCATGGGCGGCAACCAGCCTGTAACAGGATTCCAGTTAACCATGGAAAGGCCAGAGTGGGTTAACCGGGTAAGCCCGCCAAGGATGACCATGGCAAATACCATCGCGCACAGGGTGAACAGCCACGCGGCAACCATATGCTCACGATACAACGGTAATTCCGAATTCAATCGCTGGGCCATCACCAGTAAGCCAGTTTGGTCTTGGGTAAAAATCGGCTCTGTTGGTGATGCATCTACCCATCCATGTCAATAACTTAGGGTGGCTGGCATCCAATTGGGCGCAGACCGCCGCCCATTACCTACCCAATAGTGTGGTTTTAACCACCCCAAAAGAGATGAAACCACCCCACTGGCAGGTGTTGTGGCCCCCCGTAACCTACCCTAAACACGTGACTGAGGGCGTTTCACCAAAACCGTATGGGGCGCAGGTTTAGACAATTGCCTGTCGGCATGCAGGCTGTTTACAGAGGTATGTATCCAATGTTCGATAATCCGATTTTCATTCCAGGTCCCACGAACGTGCCGGAACGCGTACGCCGCGCCATGAACGTTCCCATGGAGGATCAGCGCTCCCCTAATTTCCCCAAGCTGACGCTGCCTATTTTTGAAGATCTGAAGAGAGTCTTCAAAACCGAAACCGGAAAGGTATTTCTGTATCCGGGTTCTGGCACTGGCGCTTGGGAAGCTGCCGTCACCAACACCCTTTCCCCCGGTGACAAGGTGCTGATCAGCCGTTTTGGCCAGTTCTCTCATCTGTGGGGCGATCTGCTGGTCCGTCATGGTATGGATGTCATCGCACTGGATGTGGAATGGGGTGAAGGCGTGCCGCTGGAAGATTACGCACGCATCCTCAACGAAGACAGTAATCATGAAATCAAAGGCGTATTCGCCTGTCAGAATGAAACAGCAACGGGTGTCACCAGTGACATTGCCGGTGTTCGCAAGGCACTTGATGATGCCGGACATCCCGCCATGCTTTATGTGGACGGCGTCAGTTCCATCGGCAGCATTGATTTCCGCATGGACGAATGGGGCGTTGATCTGGCCGTCAGCGGATCGCAAAAGGGTTTTATGATGCCCACCGGCCTCGCCGTACTTGGTGTCAGCCAGAAAGCCATCGAAGCGTCTGAATCCGCCACATGTAATCGCTGTTTCTTCAGCTTCGACGACATGATCAAGACAAACAAGGACGGTTACTTTCCCTATACGCCAGCAACCACATTGTTGTATGGCCTGCGTGAATCACTTGATATGATTTTCGAAGAAGGCCTGGAAAATGTCTTCGCGCGCCATCACCGCATGGCAGAGGGCGTACGCCGCGCCGTTATTGACGGCTGGGGCCTGAAACTGGCTGCCACAGAACCGAAATGGTACTCGGACACGGTTTCTGCCATTTATGTCCCTGAGGGTTTTGATGCTGTTGCTGTGCTGCGGATTGCCTACGAGCGTTATGGTCTGTCGTATGGCGCGGGCCTGTCGAAAGTCGCTGGCAAGGTCTTCCGTATTGGTCACCTGGGCCGCATCAGTGAAATTCAGTTGCTGGGCGGAATTGCCGGAGCCGAAATGGCCATGCGCGATATTGGTATCGATGTTCAGGCCGGTAGCGGCGTCGCCGCAGCGTCTGAATATTATCGCCAGACCGCCGCCCCTATCGCCATTGCTGCCGAATAACTGCAACACCAGACTTACGGTCACAAACCAACTTAAGTTAGGCAAAATCCATGGATATTCATGAATATCAAGCCAAAGAAATCTTAGCGGGCTTCGGCGTCAGCATTCCACGCGGCGGTGTTGCATACAGCCCCGAACAGGCTGCATACCGTGCCACTGAAATCGGCGGGCGTCGCTGGGCCGTCAAGGCGCAAATCCATTCCGGTGCCCGCGGCAAGGCGGGTGGCATCAAACTGTGCGATGACGCCCACGAAGTGCAGGAAGCCGCAGCGGAACTGTTGGGGAAACGTCTGGTTACGCACCAAACGGGCCCAAAAGGCATGCTGATTCACCGTCTCTACATTGAAGAGGCCTCGTCCATCAAGAATGAGTATTATCTCGGTTTTGTTCTTGACCGTAAATCAGAGCGGGTAATGGTGGTGGCCTCGGCCGCCGGCGGGATGGAGATCGAGGAAATTTCCCAGACGGAGCCCGACTCCGTCATTCGTGTCGTTGTTGAACCCGCCGTTGGTATGCAGCCCTTCCAGGCCCGTGAAGTCGCTTTTGGGTTAGGCTTCGATGCCTCTCTCATGGGACAGGCCGCTGCCACGATTTTGGCCTGTTACAGGGCCTTCCGCGACCTGGACGCGACCATGGTGGAGATCAATCCCCTGGTCACCACGGA
>JAJFID010000384.1 GCA_021775325.1 Rhodospirillales bacterium | reverse complement strand
GCTTAGTAGCCGTTTGATCGTATCGACTGCCTTCGCTTTGTCGGGTATGTCGTCAGGTGTAAGTTCTAGTGTCTTAGCAGTCAGCTTAATTAGCCTAGGGATGTCGTCAGATTTGTCGAATGTAACGTCGCGCGCCTCCAGAATCGTCTTGCAACATGTCTCCACTAGTTCCTTGGCTGTCCCAATGGCCAAAGCAGGGTCGTTCGCGACAGCCGCCTCCATACGAGTGATCTGTTGGAACAGATATCCCGGATCTGCTCCAGCCAAAGTCGCCTTCGCAGCAGCGATAGCTGGTGTAACGCCCACACCTGTATAACGGCCAACGAAGATCGGCTTTCCAGACAGCCTACTTTTTTCGACTATCTGAAATCCGTCGTTGCGAAGGTATTGGTTGTAAAGCTGACGAATCTTTTCGGCTTCGCTCGGGTCTGATCTTACTACAGGATGAATAGTTTCGCACAGGAATGCGAGGAAGGTCTCGTCATCGCCATTCATTAAACCAAATCGGCGGTCGTAGAAAACCCAATCATCGTCCCAGTCGAAATTGTTCACTCGGTGCTGCCAGATGTCACCTGCCGCATCGCCAAAGCGGGCGTCGTCCGACGGAACGTTAGCCAGGTTGTAGAGGCGGGAGAGAAACTCTGACTCCTCCAACCGCCCACACGGCATTGTCAGAGGAAACGAGCTTGAGTCTGTAGATTGGCTTTCGTAGCGTCCAGGAATGAGAAATCCATTCCGGTACTTCAAAACTTCACCCGACATCATTCGCTTGGCCGCGATAATGTATGTCCGATATCCGTTGTCGTTGCGCCAAGTCGAAGACTTGCTCCATGAACGTGGAATAGATGTTAGTTATGAAACCATCCGAGCGTGGTGGAACCGGTTTGGTCCAATGTTTGCCGCAGAGATCAGAAAGAAACGGATTATATCGAGGCGGGAGTGTACTCAATGGAAATGGCATTTGGACGAGGTTTTCGTTCGTGTCAACGGCGAAACTCATTACTTATGGCGGGCAGTCGATCACGAAGGTGAGTTTCTTGAAGCTTTCGTGACGAAAAAGCGTGATCGCAAAGCGGCCCTCAAGTTTCTGAAGAAAGCGATGAAACGATTCGGATCACCGGTAGAAGTTGTTACGGATCGCCTGCGCTCCTACCGAGCCGCAATGAAGGTGATTGGAAACGGTTCGCGCCAAGTAACTGGCCGATGGTTAAACAATCGGTGTGAAAATTCTCATCAACCGTTTCGACGACGAGAACGAGCGATGGCGAAATTCAAAAGCTTTGCCACGCTTCAGAAATTCGCTTCCATTCACTCTTCAATTCAAAACCATTTCAATCTAGAACGTCATCTTTTAGATCGTAAAACCTTCAAGTTAAACCGCTCCATTGCTTTGAGTGAATGGCGTCAACTTTTGGCCTGACATCGATTGTCCAGGGAATTCTACTTGCCGAGTGACATTCCTCTGACACTGCCTTCTACAGCCATCGTCGTTTTCCTCTGACAATGCCTCCGAAACAGAAATGCACAAATCGATCATAGTGGTTATGTCATTATCAAATAGCCGATCATCCCAACCAAGAACCCGCAAACGGCCCCAAAACCGGGCAACCATCTGTTTTCCAGCTTTGCCTGCGGTGCAATGTCCTGAAACACCAGATAAAGAATTCCGCCAGCACTTCCCAACATGACAATCTTGAGCAGGTTCAAATGGCTGGTGACCAACTGAAAACCCAGGAAGGCTGCTAATGGGCCAATTAACGAAATTGCAAAGAAAATGAGAAGAGTATTGCCCCGGGTTGCTTTGGGATAGGCGAGCACTTCCCGGTAGGCGTTGAATCCCTCAGGCAGATTCTGGATACCGATTAACAGGGCCAAAAAACCAGCCAGAGGGTAATTGAGGGCAAAAAAAACGCCAAGAGCAATAGCCTCCGGAATAAAATCCAACAACATGGCAAACAGTTGAGATAGTGAATTCCCGGTTCTTTGTATCCATACGTCCAGCACCATAAAAACGATAGAGCCAGATACAAAGCTCAAAACTACTAACCAAATTGGTGTGTTGTGAATTCCTTCCGGTACCAGGACAAAAGCGACTGCCGCCAGCAGGGTGCCGCCGCCAAATGACATAATTCCATGCCGAAATTCCTGGCGATGCCAATCCGGAAACACCCCTTCAATGGCTGCCAATGCGCCACCAACCAGAATGGAGAGGCCAGCACATAGGGAATACAAGAGGGCCGATTCTAAGGGCGTCACTTTATCATCATCCAGGAAACTCAGAGTCTGCAAAAATCAGATATTTGCAAGAGAAGCTCTCCCATGTAGTCAAGCCAGTTTGTTCCATAAACGTTGACGTCGGGCAATCTTGACTGCTCGACAATTACATTCTCTCGGGTTCTGAGCCAAAAGGCTAAATCATCCCCTCAATACTCGAAGGAATAGCTGGAAACAACATCGAATAACTCTCCGTCAATAGTGCTTTGCGGAAACGTTATGCAACCCCATGCGTTCCGATGCACCTTATGTTCCCTAGTTTCTTCTTTAAGCTGTTGATGCGGCGGCCTGAAATTGAGATGGCGAGCCACGGTTCGCCATTCAGGCAACAGACTCCTATACAGGTGCACGATAGATGGGGAACCGCTCGCAGAGTTGCTTAACCTGTGCTTGCGTTGTGTGTTCAATGGATGTGAGGTCTGTTCCGCCTGAAGGGGCTGCATCCAGCACATTGGCAATCAGATTGCCGATGATCTCAAACTCCTGCTGGCCGAACCCACGGGTTGTGCCCGCTGATACGCCGAACCGAAGGCCTGATGTGATGGTTGGTGGCTGTGTATCACCAGGAATTCCATTCTTGTTGCTGGTGAGGCCCGCGCGTTCGAGGCTTTCTGCCGCCTCTGCACCAGTCAGGTTTTTGCCGCGCAGGTCAATCAGCAACAATGGTGTATCCGTACCACCTGTCACGATATCCACACCCCGTTCTACCAATGTTGCAGCCAGCATCCGGGCGTTGTTCAGCACCGCGTGCGCATAGGTTTTGAACTCGGGCCGAAGGGCTTCGCCCAGGCATACGGCTTTGGCAGCGATGGCATTCAGAATAACGGAACCCTGTACGCCCGGAAACACAGCCGAGTTCAGCTTTCGTTCGAGACTGACGTCCTGAGCGAGAATGATACCACCACGGACCCCGCGCAGGTTCTTGTAGGTTGTCGCCGTGGATACGTGGGCGTGTGGAACCGGGCTCGGGTGTGCGCCGCCTGCAACAAGACCGGCAAAGTGCGCCATGTCCGCCAGCAATATGGAATCTGTTGCATCGGCGATGGCACGGAAGCGGGCGAAGTCGATGGCCCGGGGGTAGGCGGAGCCACCGCAAATGATGAGTTTCGGACGGTGTTCGTGGGCGAGGCGCAAGACGTCGTCGTAATCAATCAGACCGTCAACCTCACTAACACCATAGTGCACAATGTTGAACCACTTTCCCGTCAGGTTGGCAGACGAGCCATGACTGAGATGCCCACCGGCAGACAGGTCCATGGAGAGGACGGTGTCTCCAGGTTTCAGAAAAGCCAGAAAAACGGCCAGATTGGCCTGGCTACCTGAATGGGGCTGTACATTGGCATAGGCGGCACCGAACAACTGTTTGGCGCGGTCAATGGCCAGTTGTTCGATCACGTCGGCATGAACAGCACCGCCATAGTAACGTTTGCCGGGATAGCCTTCGACTGTCTTGTTGACGATGGCGGATCCAACCGCTTCCAGAGTTGCCCTGCTGACGATATTCTCGGACGCAATCAACTCGATGCCATCACGCTGCCGGTCTTCTTCGGCCATGAGGGCTGTGTGGATTTCCGGGTCTGTTTCACCGAGGGTTTTGGTGAAGTAACCATCATGGGTTGCGGTACCAGTTTCCTGAGTGCTCATATCAAGACTCCGTAAAATGAGAGGCAAATACATACGTCTGACAGGTTTATACATCAATTGCGTGATGGTTTGTCGGCGGCGCGAGTTCACGTGGCGACGGGCCGGCAAATGTGGTTCTGTACATGAGTCTGCGGTGGCCGAAGTAATCGTTCACGGCAAAATGCTGGGTTGCCATGTTATCCCATATGGCGACCGTGCCTGCGGTCCAGTGGAACCGGCAGCAGAATGTCGGCTGTGTGGTGTGAGTCTGTATCTGGTCCAGAATGGGCGTGCTTTCTTCCTCGCTCATACCGTCGAGGCGCGAAACGTAGGTCGGGTTCAGGAACAGCATGTGGCGGCCTGTGACCGGATGTTTCAGGACGGCGGGGTGGCGCTGCTCCTGGTCGGCCACCGGATCGCCGCGCACCATTTTCATGGAGTCGCCGGAACGGGTTTCTTTGGATGGTGCCCATTTCTGACCATAGGGTTTGCCCACGTGGATCGCGTCGCGTCCCTGCAGAATCTTCTTCAAGTCATCTGGCAAAGCATCCCATGCAGCGGCCTGGGATATCCACAGGGTGTCGCCGCCAACAGGTGGCACCTCGATTGCGGACAGCACTGAGCCCGCTGGTGGCTCGGTCACAAAACTGAAATCAGTGTGCCAGTTTCCGCCAAATGTGCCACCGCCTTCATCTGCTTCCTTGAGGACGCGGATAACAAATGGTTCGTCATCCAGCGGTTCCACATAATCCAGCCGGGAAAGCGGTCCAAAGACCTGGGTCAGGGATTTTTGCTGTTCCAGATCAATAAACTGATCACGAAGAAATATGACATGATGGCGGGCAAGCGCATCAACCAGCGCTGGTGCAATATCTTCCAGCGATATGGTGTTGAGATCGAGTCCCTGAATTTCGGCACCAATATGGGGTGTAAGCTGCTTTTCTGCGATCATGATCGCCCAGTTATGACGCCACTCAGGTAAGCTTGTCCAGCTCCATGGTGATGGCTTCACCCATGCCGGTGGTGGATACCCTGGCCATACCGTCCTGCATGATATCGCTGGTGCGAATACCGCCGCCCAGGACATTCTGAACGGCTTTTTCAATCATGTCTGCGTCATCACCCATATCGAACGAGTATCGCAGGCACATGGCAAAGGACAGAATGCAGGCCAGTGGATTGGCAATACCATCACCGGCAATGTCCGGCGCAGAGCCATGGACGGGTTCGTACAGAGCTTTCCGTCGTCCGCTTTCGTCGGCACCGCCCAGCGAGGCAGACGGCAGCATGCCGAGCGAGCCAGTCAGCATGGCCGCGCAATCAGACAGTACATCACCGAACAGGTTGTCAGTGACCATGACGTCGAACTGCTTGGGTGTGCGGACGAGCTGCATGGCGCAATTGTCCGCGTACATGTGATGCAATTCGATGTCCGAATACTCGGCGGCGTGCAGGTCGGATACAACGGAGCGCCACAAAACGCCGGTTTCCATGACATTGGCTTTTTCGACCGAGTGCACCTTGTTGCCACGTTTGCGCGCCAGTTCAAAGGCCACTCGGGTGACGCGTTCGATTTCCGGGCTGGTGTAGATTTGTGTGTCGATGGCTCGTCTGGTGCCATCGGCCAGTGTTTCGTTAATTTTAGGTTCGCCGAAATAAACGCCACCGGTCAATTCTCGCACGATTAACATATCCAGTCCGCGGACCAGTTCAGTCTTCAGGGACGATGCTTCTGCCAGTGCATCAAACACAATTGCGGGGCGTAGATTGGCATAGAGGTCCATCTCCTTGCGCAACTTCAAAAGACCGGCTTCCGGCCGATGTTCGCGGGCTACATTGTCCCATTTGGGTCCGCCAACCGCGCCCAGCAGAACCGCGTCCACGGACATGGCCTTGTCCAGATCACCATCACTCAGGGCGACGCCGTGCGCATCATAGGCGGCACCACCAACAAGACCTTCGTCCACATCGAAGCTGACCGAGCGGTTCTTCGCCATCCAGTCGATCAGGCGGCGTACTTCAATCATGACCTCGACACCGATACCGTCGCCTGGAAGGATGAGAAGTTTCTTGTTCGCGGCCATAATTCGTTTCCTGTACATTACGTGTAGGGGTGTTTCATGGGGCTTTTCTTACTGGCAAGGCCAGTATTCGTCAAACCATGATGCCCTGTATTCATGAACCATTTATGGTGGCATCCCGTTGATCTTTACTGCCTCACCTATACAATCACGACCTGTGTAACACGATACCGGCTAAAGGGTTTGGCATGACAGTATTTCAGGGTATAGCCGGTTTGGCGGCGTTCTGTACCATTGCATATGTGCTGAGTGAGAATCGACGGGCCGTATCGTGGAAAGTCCCTGTCACAGGGTTGGCTCTTCAGATCGCTGTCGCCGTGTTGCTCCTGAAAGTACCGTTGTTTCAGTCTGTCTTTCTGGGCTTGAACACCGTTGTTCTGGCGGTACAGGAAGCGACCGAGCAGGGCACGTCGCTGGTGTTTGGTTATATCGGCGGCGGTCCATTGCCGTTTGAAGAACCTTTCCCGGGGGCGGCGTGGGTTTTTGCTTTCCGGGGGCTGCCGCTGATCCTGGTTATGAGCGCCGTATCCGCCCTGTTGTTTTACTGGAATATCCTGCCAGCCGTTGTGCGTGGTGTGTCATGGGTATTGCGCCGGTCAATGGGTATTGGTGGCGCGGTAGGGGTTAGTGCAGCAGCCAACATATTTGTCGGCATGGTCGAGGCACCGTTGTTTATCCGGCCTTATCTCAGGAGTCTGAACCGCAGCGAATTGTTTATGGTCATGAGTTGCGGTCTGGCGACTGTGGCGGGTACGGTTATGGTACTGTACGCGGCCATTCTGGGCCCGGTTATGGACAATGTTCTGGGCCATATTCTGACCGCGTCGTTGATCAGTGCGCCTGCCGCCATCATGATCGCGCGGTTGATGATTCCCGATGACGGCGAAGCGACAGAAGCTGATGAACTGGTCCCGCCGCAGGAGGCGCACAGCGCCATGGAAGCCCTGGTGGTCAGCACGGGTGCTGGTATTACACTGATCCTCAATGTGATCGCCATGTTGATTGTTGTCGTCGCATTGGTCCATCTGGCCAATATGGTATTGGGTGTGTTGCCCGAATTTTCTGGCGAGCCGCTGACGATTCAGTTGATCACGGGCTACCTCTTTGCACCATTGGCGTGGCTGATGGGTCTGGAATGGCGTGAGGCCCTGACCGGTGGTCAGTTACTGGGCACGCGCCTCGTGCTGACGGAGTTCGTGGCCTATCTGGATATGGCGCAACTGGATGCTGGAAGCCTGTCGGAGCGTGCTCGAATTATCATGCTCTATGGTCTGTGTGGTTTCGCCAGTCTGCCCAGCTTAGGCATCCTCATCGGTGGCATGGGGGCCATGATCCCGGAACGACGGTCGGAAATCGTGTCACTGGGTTTCAGGGCCATGATTGCGGCCACGCTCGCTACCTGTATGACCGGTGGTGTGGTGGGCTTGATTTATTAGGTTCCAAATGCGGCCTGTGACGCGGCACCCGGTTCCAGATGATTGGCATTGATAGATTGCAGGAACAGGGATAACAACTCGGATTGAGACGATATTTCCAGTTTGGCATAGGCACGTTTTCGATGTGTCTTGACCGTGGTCAGAGAAATCTCGAGATTGTATCCAATGGACTCGGAGGAATGTCCTTTCAGCACGTACTGGATGACTTCCTGCTCGCGGTTGGACAGGGTTGGTTTACCGAAGTTCTCAAACAATTCGTCAATACGACTGTCCACAGGCTGGGCATCTGAATCGTGTCGTTTCAGCGACCAGAATTTTCGCATGGCACCGCAGAATATGGGCAGGTTCAGTTCCAGCGCTGCAATATGAGTGTCGTCAAATCCGCCTTTGTTCGCAGGCTGGAAAATATCAACTTCTGCTGTCGTCGAGTCGCCAAGCGGAATGGCGATATCCAGTTCCTCCAGACCTTCAGGCCAGTTTTCCGTAACGAAACCGATTTCTTCAGTGTCTGACGTTGTGACCTGAAAGGTTCGATGCAGGTCGGTGTTGAAAAAATCGTCGGGTGCCAGATCGCCGATACGATAGACGCCGGCCTCAATTCCGGCCAGATGGGCCTGATAGAACGGGTTCAGCACGTAGGTGCTGCTGGTATAGTTTCTTACGCCTGACTTTGCTTTTTGTGTTGGAAAGGACTCGAAGATACACAGCGGACTCGACCGTCCGCGATTGACAAAAATAGCTGCCATTTCAAATGGTACGAGTTGCCCGATGCTTTCAATCAGTTGGCGCGGAAAATTATCGCTGTCAATGCAATCAATGATCTTTGCGATTTCCTCATGCCACTCGTATGGGTCGCTGGAATTCAGAATCTGGCGTCTCCGTCAATTGTCTACTGAAAAACGTTGTCCTTCTAAGGGAGGATATACCGAGGCGGCAGGTTATGGGTAGTGTTCTGCCACCGAATCACGAAAAACACTTCAAGAAATGGAATAGGCCAAAAGTATGTCCGTACTCGATATCGATCTCATTCGCTCGCAGTTTCCCGCGCTTGGTTCATCACCCGATGCTGTTTTCCTGGACAATCCCGGTGGCACACAAACGCCCCAGATGGTCATCGATGCCATGACCGATTGTCTGATTAATGCCAATGCCAATCTTGGTGGTGCGTTTCATACCTCAAGGCGGGCAGACGATATTGTCTCCCAGGCTCATGTGGCCATGGCAGATTTCGTCAATGCAAAATCTGAGCGTGAAATCATCTTCGGTCAGAATATGACTACGCTGACATTCCATATCTCACGGTCTATCGGACGGCTGTTTTCAGAAGGTGATGAGATTATCCTCACCAACATGGAACACGATGCCAATGTGTCGCCCTGGTTGCTCATGGCCCGCGATCACGGGCTGGTGGTCAAATACCTGCCGTTCGACACCTCATCATTCGAGTTTGATCTGGACCGGCTGGACGACCTGCTGACAGACCGCACAAAACTCGTGTGTTTTAATCATGCCAGTAACATGACCGGCACCATCAATGATGCTAAAACAGTGTCGCAAAAGGCACACGCTGTTGGCGCGTTGGTATACGTGGACTCAGTGCAGTTCGCACCCCATGGTGCCATTGACGTTCAGGACATCGGTTGTGATTTTCTGGTCTGCTCGCCGTACAAGTTTTTTGGCCCGCATATGGGTGTGCTGTGGGGACGCGAAGAGGTGCTGAAAACGCTGGAGCCCTATAAGGTTCGCCCGGCCAGCGATGCACTGCCAGATTGTTTTGAAACCGGAACCCTGAGCCACGAGAGCATGGCTGGTGTCATCGCGACAGTGGACTATTTCGATTGGGTCGGACGGGATTTGGCCGATGACAGTTATCGTGCCCGCTACGACCGTTTTGACGGCCGTCGACAACATGTTCACGCAGCCATGGAATACCTGACGGATTATGAAATCCCGCTGACCCGCCAGTTGATCGACGGGTTGGTTACCATGCCGGGTGTGAAGGTTCATGGAATCACCAATTCAAACGCACTCAGCAAGCGGGTGCCGACGATTTCCTTCACCGCCGAAGGTCACAAACCACGCGATATCGCCCAGGCCCTCGGTGATCAGCACATTTATGTATGGGACGGTCATAACTACGCCGTGGAGCCGATCAACCATCTTGGGTTGATGGAAGGTGGCGGTGTCGTCCGTGTCGGCCTCGCCCATTACAACACCGCTGAAGAAATTGACCGCACGCTGGACGCAATCGCGGCCCATTTGGCAGCCTGATCAACCGTGTCCTCCTCGGGGAGGATGTACAGACCACACGACGTAGCGCAGTATTTGTTATCAAAATCAAAAAGGGAGAGTCTCACATGAAAAAACTACTGACACTATTTGTAGCTGCCGTGGCCATTTTGGCCTCCGGCGTCATACAGCCGGTTAAAGCCGAAACGTTACGGGTTGGCATGGAGTGCACCTATGCACCGTTTAACTTCCGCAACGAAGCCGGCGACCTTGATGGATATGATGTGGACGTTGCCAAGGGCGTTGCCTCTATTATCGGTGCCGAACTGGAGTTCGTCTGCCAGAAATGGGATGGCATGATACCGGCGTTGCTGGCTAACAAGTTTGATCTGATCATCGCATCCATGTCCATCACGGACAGTCGTCTTGAGAAGATGGATTTTTCTCAACCTTACCGAATTTCCGTGGGCCGCCTGGTAGGCAAAAAAAGTGCTGATATGAACCTGTTTGACGACATGGGCGCGCCCATCGCCGCAAACTTCGACGGCGTCAAAGTCGGGCTTGAACGCGCCTCCACCTACGCGAGCTGGTTTGAAGCCAAATTGCCGGATGCGGATGTAATCTATTACGATTCGTCTGAATCGCTGTATCTCGACCTGGTTAACGGTCGGACAGATGTGATCATGACCAATCCAATGAAAGCCTTCCTCAAGTTTCTGAGCAAGGACGACGGCGCAGGTTACGAGTTTGTCAGCCCGCAAATTGATGAGCGCAAGTACTTCGGTATTGGTGTGGGTATTGGCCTTCGCAAGGGTAATGATGCTCTGAAAGACCGTCTGAATATTGCGTTGAAGACGTTGACTGACGACGGATCATTGGGCACATACGCTCACAAATACTTCCCGTTCGCTATTCATAACGAACAGTGGACTCCTGTAGAATAGACTTTCCCTGGTGCGGTGGGGGCCTCGAAGAGGCTCCTGCCGCGCTCTTTCACCGACACAGACTTTCCAAATCTCACAGTTTTGAACCATACTTGAATCCGGGATGGAGTGAGCGGTCATGGACGCATTGACAGGTTGGTGGGACGATTTCTTCTGGGGATCAGTTGTTGTCGCCGAGGTTTTTGTAACCGCTCTGATCCTGACGGTGTTGCTTGGCCTGATAGGTGCCGCAGCCAAGTTGTCCAAAAACCGGGTCGCCAAATCCATTGCCAGCGGATATACGATTGTCTTCCGCGGTACGCCGGAAATCCTTGTTCTCCTGCTGTTTTATTTCGGTTCGGCTATTGCGCTGACCAACATCGCGCAGATTTTCGATCCAGAGATCAAGTTCATCGATATTCCGCCATTCTGGGCCGGTTCAATCGCCATCTCTCTCATCGTTGGTTCCTACGCGACCGAAACTTTTCGCGGTGCTTTCCTGGGTGTTGACCCGGGCCAGATAGAAGCCGCCCGAGCGCTTGGTCTGTCAAACTTCAAGACCTTTGTTTATGTCCGCATCCCTGCCATGTGGCGTCTGGCCCTGCCACCCTTTGGCAACCACATGCTGTCGCTGATCAAGGATACAGCACTGATTTCCATCATTGGCTTGAACGAGACTCTGTTCGCGGCAGAACAAGCCATTGGTAACACGGGCAAACCCTTCACCATGTACATCGTGGTGGGTCTGATCTATCTGGGATTCTCTACTATCATCACTCTGTCGGTCATGGTGCTTGAAAAATATGCCAATCAGCATCTGGAGGTGGGACGATGAGTTTCGATCTTGCCCTGATCCTGGACAGCATTCCAAAAATGCTCATGGGTATCGGTCTGACCTTTCAGTTGCTGTTTTTGTCGGCGGCCCTGGGCCTCACATTGGCAGTCATCCTGCTGCTCATGCGCATCAGTGGCCGCTGGTATCTGTCTGCGCCGACCATGGTCTACATATATATTTTCCGTGGCACACCCATTCTGGTGCAAATTTTTATCATCTATTACGGATTGCCGCAGCTTGAGTTCATCCGTGACAGTATCTTCTGGCCGATCCTGAGGGAGCCATTTGGTTGCGCTGTTCTGGCTCTGAGTCTCAACACTGGTGCTTACGTATCCGAGATTCTGCGGGGCGGGGTACTGGGTGTGGACCGTGGCCTGAAAGAGGCGGGCGCTGCACTGGGATTATCCGCGCGGGACAGGTTTATCCACATCACCAGCCCCATCGCCATCCGTCTGGCTTTGCCCGCCTACAGCAACGATTTTATCAGCCTCATGAAGAGCACGGCGCTGGCCAGCACCATTACGTTACTCGATATGATGGGCATTGCCCGAACCATTGTGGCTGAAACCTACGCACCCTATGAGATATTCATTTCGCTGGCGGTAATTTACCTGATCCTGACCTGGATCATTCAGCGAAGTTTTGGCTGGCTCGAAAAACGCATGAGCCGGCATGTTAGACAGTGAGGATTGATATGAGCGATCAAGCGCAGGAAAACATCATCCATATGGAGAACGTCGACAAGTATTTCGGCAGTTTTCAGGCTCTGAAGAACATCAATCTGTCCGTAAAAAAAGGCGAGCGGTTTGTGGTGTGTGGGCCATCCGGGTCGGGCAAATCGACCATGATCCGGTGTATTAACCGCCTGGAGGAACATGACAGCGGCAAGATCGTTGTGAACGGGCACGAACTGACCAGTGCGGTCAAGGACATCGACGCTGTGCGCAGTGAAGTGGGCATGGTATTTCAGAATTTTAACCTGTTTCCACACCTGACGATCGTCAAGAATCTAATGTTGGCCCCCCGATTGGTCCGAAAGTCCTCTAAGGCCGAGGCCCGGGACATCGCCATGAAATATCTTGAGCGGGTGAAAATCCCCGAACAGGCGGACAAGTACCCCAGCCAGTTGTCAGGCGGTCAGCAGCAGCGTGTCGCCATTGCCCGTGCGTTGTGCATGAATCCGCAGGTCATGCTGTTTGACGAGCCCACGTCTGCACTTGATCCGGAAATGATCAGCGAAGTGCTGGATGTTATGACAGATCTTGCACAGGAAGGCATGACCATGATCTGTGTGACCCACGAAATGGGGTTCGCACGTTCGGTTGCGGACAATGTTGTCTTCATGGACGCAGGCGAGATTGTGGAAATGAACCCGCCGGAAGAGTTCTTCGATAACCCACGCAGTGAGCGCACAAAGCTTTTCCTCAGCCAGATACTTACGCACTAGAGCAATATCTGTGTACGTGGGTTCACAGAAAATGCTCTGACTTGTTGATGTTACGCAAAGTCACCGTCACAAATTGGTTCAATTTGCTCGGGGTTTGCTCTAGTCAGGACCGCCCAAACATATGGAATACAGCCAGTTTATCGATGCCGCCTACCGAATGGCGGATGCCAGTGGTGAATTAATCCGCGCCGACGGCCAGAAATCATTTCATGTAGAAAAGAAAGGGGATGGCAGCCCCGTTACGTCAGTGGATCAGGCCACCGAGGATCGCATTCGGGAGATTATCACGGCTGCATACCCCAATCATGGCATTATCGGTGAAGAGCACGATGATGTGGCCCCGGACAGTGAGTTCGTGTGGGTGCTGGATCCCATTGACGGGACGTTGCCATTTCTGGCGGGCATACCCGTGTTTGGTACACTCATTGCCCTATTGCACAACAACACACCCGTGCTGGGTGTCATTGATATGCCCATGACCGGAGATCGCTGGATCGGTTGTGCAGGCATGCCGACCGTGCGAAATGGCGATCCTGTTCGCACACGGGCATGTGCCAGTTTGTCTGACGCCATGATGTCCACCAGCAACCCGGACTTCTACGACGCAACAAATGTTTCGGCACTGGAACAGATGCAGGAACGCGTTAACTGGACTGTCTACGGTGGTAGTTGCATGGCCTATGCACAGCTTGCCTCCGGACGTATCGACGTCGGTATGGATGTGCAGTTTGACGTCTATGATTATATGGCACTGGTTCCTGTGATTCAGGGGGCCGGTGGCGTTATCACAGACTGGAAGGGTAACGCGCTCGATTTGCAATCAGGTGACCGGTTTGTTGCGGCGGGTGATCAACGCGTGCATGAACAGGCACTTGAGATACTCTCAGTTACTGCTGTTTAACGATCTAACTGCCCTTGAACAACATCACTGTTTCTCTGGATGATCTACCCGGGTTTGCCCCAACAGGTGACCATAACCGTCTTCGCTTTTGACTCCTCGGCAATGAGTTCCGTGTCGATGGCTTCACCGCCGCGCGCCAGCTTGGGCGGGATATCAAGGCCGTCAAGGAACGTGCGAACTGTAGACGCCTTGATGCCAAAATTGGAATTCTCGGGGATCGAACCCGATGTGTTGGCCAATTCCAGTTTGTCCAGCGTTGCTATCACAACGCCGACGACGTTGCCGCTCTTGTCAAAAATCGGACCGCCGCTATTGCCTGGCTGCACGGCGGCATCAAGCTGGAAACTCGCGGCGTCATCCGCGTAACCGAGCGTGGAACTGACAATGCCCGTGGTGACCTTGATGGAACTGCTGAACTCGTCACCGTAGGGAAAACCCGCAACCATGATGCTTTCGCCGAGCCGCACATTCCGATCACGGAAGGCAACACCTTGTGCAATTATGGGCGCTGTAATCAGCGCCAGATCATTGACTGTGTCCTTGGAGATCAAATCCGCCGGACTCAGGTGGTTCGGGTCAAACCCGGCCTCAAGTTTCGTGCATCCTTCGATGACGTGGGAACTGGTGACAATGTGGCCCTTGCTGGAAACAAAAAAACCTGAGCCGGAACCCAGTATTTCCAGTCTTTCTTCCTGTATCACGGTTTGCTCGGTACTGCCGCTGGTGACAGGTACAAGAAGTTTCATCCACACATATCCGAGAAGCCGGTTATCCTTTTCCACGGCATACCAGTCGGTGTTCAAAACCTGACCGCTGACCATAACACGTGTACCTTTAAGGAGCGTCGTGATCCGGCGGCTATCCTGATCGGGGCGAGAGCGGACGTTGGCATTTTTGACGGCTTCAAACATGCGCCCGATATCAGCAATTTCCGTTGGTATTGCGGACACGTCTGTTTCAGGCACGGTTTCGCCGGCGGCTACGTAGAGTGTTTCGCCAACCGGGTCATCTTGTTCCCGGTAGGCGAATTCCCTGCCGCCATCAGCGTAATAGTAAATGCCGTATCCATGGAAGTAACCGTCCTTGACCTGGCCCTCATATCGGTGCCCCGCAAATTCACCGGCAAAATAATAGACGCCATAACCTGTCATCGATCCCTTTTTGACGTCCCCCTCGTATCGAACGCCGTCATCCCAGTATATGGTGCCGCTACCTTCATAGTCGCCATCGGCCATCAGGCCTTCATAGCGGGTACCGACGAGATCCCCAGAACCCGGGTCATGATAAATGCCGGATCCCGCAATCCAGTCATTCCGGAACTCGCCTTCATACCAGTCACCTTTCTGGTGGGAATCGCCGTTAAAGACATACACGCCATAGCCAATAAACTTGTTGTCCCACATGTCGCCATCATAGCGATCACCTTCGAGAACCTCCGATCTGTTGCCGTAAATGTAGATGCCGACGCCTTGCATGACGTCGCCGGAGGACTCGCCGATATAGTAGCTGCCGTCGTCCCAGTTCCATTCGGTCAGGTTCGCTGCAGGCGCGTCATTCGCAGCGTTCATGGCAGATATAGCGCGATTTGCGGACTGGCGACCCTGCTCGGCAGAGAACCGGGCGCTGGATGCAGCATTTCGTGCAAGTGCCGCCGCCCGGGTTGCTTCATCGACAACTTCATCCGTGCTTGCGTGGGCTGGCACAGTCGCCACAAGCCAGACAAGCATCAGACCGGCAATCACAAATATACGACTCATGGGATGTACTCGTTTTCAGTTTTCTGCAAACGAGTGTAGCACAAACAATTTTATACGCACAAATAGTGGCGCTATTAGCCAATCAGGCAAAAATATCAGGCAAACAGCCACGGTTGGGATAACCGGCGACCGCTTTCAAATTCGTCGATGCGGTCTTTTTTCTGCATGGTCAGGCCAATATCGTCGAGGCCGTTCATGAGACAGTGCTTGCGGAATGACTCCACCTCAAAACTGATTGAACCACCATCGGGGCCGGTGATCGTCTGGTTTCCCAGATCGACCGTAATCGTGGCGTTTGATCCACGTTCCGCGTCATCCATCAATTTGTCCACGTCTTCCTGTGGCAGTTTGACGGGCAGGATTCCGTTCTTGAAACAATTGTTATAGAAGATGTCGGCAAAGCTGGTGGCAATGACACATTTGATGCCGAAATCGGCTAATGCCCACGGCGCATGTTCCCGGGACGAGCCACAGCCAAAGTTATCGCCGGTGACCAGTATGCTGGCATTGCGATAGGCAGGTTTGTTGAGCACGAAATCTTCGATCTCGTTGCCGTCGTCATCAAAGCGCATTTCGAAAAACAGGCTCTTGCCCAAACCGGTGCGTTTGATGGTTTTCAGAAACTGCTTGGGGATGATCATGTCGGTGTCGATGTTGATCAGGTTCAGGGGCGCGCCTACGCCACTGAGCGTTGTGAATTTATCCATCAACTGTCTCCAGCTTTCTGACGTCGGTCAAATGCCCCGTGACGGCAGCAGCAGCGGCCATGGCCGGGCTGACCAGATGGGTTCGTCCACCACGGCCCTGACGGCCTTCGAAGTTGCGGTTCGATGTTGAGGCGCACCGTTCGCCCGGTTCCAGTTTGTCCGCGTTCATGGCAAGACACATGGAGCATCCGGCCTCACGCCATTCAAAACCGGCATCCAGAAAAATCTGATCCAGGCCTTCGGCTTCCGCCTGTTCTTTTACCAATCCGGAACCCGGCACCACCATGGCACCTACACCATCGGCAACCTTGCGGCCTTTGGCGATAGCTGCGGCAGCGCGGAAATCTTCGATCCGGCCATTGGTGCAGGATCCGATAAACACCCGGTTGACGCTGATATCTTCCAGCGGCGTGCCCGGTTTCAGGTCCATGTACTCCAGCGCACGGGTTTTGGCCTTGCGGATGTTTTCGTCTGCTTCGTCTGCCGGGTTTGGCACGACGCCACTAATGGGCAGAACATCTTCCGGGCTGGTGCCCCAGGTAACCTGCGGAATGATATCTTCGGCCCTCAGGGTCAACTCGGTGTCGTAGGTAGCACCTTCGTCAGACGGCAATGTCTTCCAGTATTCGATGGCCTGTTCCCAGGCGGCACCCTTGGGCGACATGGGACGACCCTTGACGTAATCGAATGTGGTCTCATCCGGTGCAATCAGTCCGGCGCGGGCACCGCCCTCGATGGTCATGTTGCAGACCGTCATGCGGCCTTCCATGCTTAATGCACGGATAGCTTCACCGGCATACTCGATGACCTGACCTGTACCGCCAGCGGTGCCAATCACGCCAATGATGGCCAGCACCATGTCCTTGGCTGTTACACCATCAGGCAATGTACCATCCACGGTAACCCGCATGTTCTTGGCAGGCTTCTGCAACAGGGTTTGTGTCGCCAGCACATGCTCAACTTCGGATGTGCCGATGCCAAACGCCAGTGCGCCAAAAGCGCCATGCGTTGCCGTATGGGAGTCGCCGCACACAATCGTCATGCCGGGCAGGGTCAACCCCTGTTCCGGGCCCACGATATGAACAATGCCATGACGGACATCGTCCATGGAAAAGTAGGAAATGCCGAAGTCCGCGCAATTCTGCTCCAGCGTTTCTACCTGTATACGGCTTGTTTCGTCCGCAATACCCTGGGAACGATCCGTGGTTGGCACATTGTGATCCGCGACGGCAAGGGTCGCCGATGGCACGCGCACATCGCGCCCTGCCAGCCGCAAGCCTTCAAACGCCTGGGGACTTGTGACCTCATGGACCAGATGCCGGTCGATGTAGACCAGACAGGTGCCGTCTTCCTGGGTATCAACCAGATGGTTGTCCCATATCTTGTCGAACAGTGTGCGCGGCTGGCTCATGCTGTGACTTACTTTTCAGCGGCAGCAGCAGCTTTGGCAGCCTTGGCGTCAATCTTGGCCTGGGCTTTCGCGCTGGGCGGCATTTTCTTTTCGGCAATACGTGCAGACTTGCCGGTACGGCCGCGCAGGTAATACAGTTTGGCGCGGCGAACATCACCGCGACGAACCACATCAATGCCAGCAATGGACGGTGAGTACAGCGGGAATACACGTTCCACACCTTCGCCATAGGACAGCTTGCGTACGGTGAAGGACGAATTCAGTCCGGCATTCTTGCGACCGATGCAGACACCTTCAAATGCCTGTACGCGTTCACGCGTGCCTTCAACAACCTTCACATTGACCCGGAGCGTATCGCCCGGTGCAAATTCAGGCACTTCCTTGTCTGCGGTCAGATGCTCGATCTGCTCTTTTTCGATCTTCTCTATAATGTTCATAGTCTTTTCCTTCGCTCCTGACAGGCAGGGTTTATACCCTGTGCTGCCTTATTGAAACTCTAATTTTTGTTTGTTGTGTACAATTCCCATAGATCGGGTCGTCTTTCGCGGGTAACGGCCTCGGCCTGCTCCAGACGCCACGCCTCGATATTGGCGTGATGACCGGATAAAAGGACCTCGGGCACGTCCCGTTCAGACCAGCTCTGGGGACGCGTATAGTGAGGATACTCCAGTAAACCCCGTTCGAAACTTTCGTCACTGAGAGACTCAGGCGATCCCATGACACCGGGCAACAGGCGGACACAGGCATCAAACAACGCAAGAGCCGCAGTTTCACCACCAGACAGTACGAAATCGCCCAGACTGATCTCCTCGGCTTCGTGTTCATCAAGCACGCGTTCGTCCACACCTTCGAAACGGCCACACAGAACCATGACACCCGGTCCTTCGGCCAGTTCCTGAACACGTTTCTGGCTGAGTGGGCGTCCACGCGGCGTCAGATAGATGAAAGGCAACTCACCCTGTGTTTTGGTTTTTGCCGCAAGAACCGCCGTATCCAGCACATCCGGACGCATGACCAGACCCGGACCACCGCCAAACGGCGCATCGTCGACCGAATGGTGTTTGTCCAGGGCGTGGGCGCGAATGTCCTCCACCTGCAACGACCAGGCACCATCCTTAAGCGCGGTGCCGGCAAGACTCATACCGAGCGGCCCCGGAAACATATCCGGGAAGATGCTCAGTGCTACGGCCTGCCATGGTGTTTCGGCTGTCGCCATTACGTTCGCTTCCTTGGTCGGTCGGGCTTCACAGAAGATCAACCTCGTTTTTATGTCGATCCGTTCGCATCGTCTGATGCTTCAGGACCCGGTGGTTCCAGCAACCCGTCAGGCGGGTCGATAACTACTTTGCCTTCCGTCGTGTCAACGACGGGAACGGCGGACTTTGTAAACGGGACCAAAACTGATCCCTCCGCCGTGTTGACTTCCAGACTGACGCCTGCGCCTGCATCAAATACCCAATGGATGGTGCCAAACGGCGTTCCATCCATCAGTTCTGCTTTCAGTCCGATGAGGTCCGCATAATAAAACTCGTCCTCATCCAGCTTCGGCAGCACATCCCGTGGCACAAACAGCTTGACCCCTTTCAGGGAGTCCGCCCCGGTTCGATCACCAATCCCGTCGAAACGGGCCAGTAACTGTCCCTTGGCATGGCCCGTTATCTTTCCCCCGAATGTTTGCGAGCCGTCCTCGTTGTAGAGAGGGCCGTAGTCAAACAGGGTATCCGGTTCCGCCGTAAATGTTTTGACGCGGAGTTCGCCTTTAAGACCACGAGCCCCTGTGACCACACCAACGAAGACCAGATCAGGCACCATTTATGCCGGGTGAAGCAGGCTTACGCCTGACCTCAACCCTCAGCCTTTACGTCGTCTGCGGCTTCGTCTTCAGCCGGTGCTTCTTCAGCAACAGCTTCTTCCGCTGGAGCTTCTTCCGCTGGAGCTTCTTCAGCCGCAACCTCTTCGGGCGCCGCCTCTTCGGGAGCGGCTTCCTCAGCCGGTGCTTCTTCAGGCGCGGCCTCTTCTGCAACGACGTCTTCTACAACCGCTTCTTCTGCCGGGGCTTCGGCGGCAGTCTGCTTTGCAGCTTCCTGTTCAGCCAGACGCTCCAATGCTTTTGCCTTGGGCTGACTTTTCTTCGGCTGTTCGTTGATGACGGGCTTGTCCGCCATGCCCGCATCAGCCATGAAGCGTGCAATACGGTCGGATGGCTTGGCGCCAACGCCAACCCAGTACTCGATGCGATCCTTGATCAACACAACGCGTTCTGGATTGTCTTTCTCCAGCATGGGGTTGTAGGTACCCAGTCGTTCAATGAAACGCCCGTCGCGTGATTTGCGGGAGTCGGCCACAACAATGCGGTAATAGGGACGTTTTTTCGCGCCACCCCGGGTTAGTCTGATAGCTAGTGCCATTCTCTATGGTATCCTTCTCAGTTCTGATTTTCTTGATACGTGTTTCGGTTGTCTGTGTTGTTGGTTGGCGAATTTTAACGGCCCGGCATCATACCCGGGGGCAGGCCACCGGGAGGCATACCGCCGCCGGTCAGTCCACTCATCAGGCCCTTCATGCCGCCCTTGCCCATTTTTTTCATCATGGTGCTCATCTGTTTGAATTGCTTCATCAGGCGATTCACCTCCTGAACCGATGTCCCGGAACCGGCGGCAATTCGCTTGCGCCGCGATCCGTTGATCAGTTTGGGGTTGCGTCGTTCCTTGTTGGTCATGGACCGGATGATGGCTTCCTGATGGGCGATTGTCTTGTCGTTGATATTGGCTTCCGCCATTTGCTTCTTGGCCTTGCCAATGCCGGGAATCATACCCATGAGCGCGTTCATATCGCCAAGGCCGCGTAACTGTGTAAGCTGGGCGGCCATGTCATCCATGGTGAACTGCCCCTTCATGAGGCGTTTGGCCAGGCGCTCGGCTTCTTCGTCGTCGACGGCATCCCGGGCTTTCTCGACCAGCCCGACCACATCACCCATGCCCAGAATAGACCCGGCTACGCGGTTCGCATCAAAATTGTCCAGGGCATCGATCTGCTCACCAGTACCCATCAGTTTGATGGGGCATCCTGCCACGGCACGCATGGACAACGCCGCACCACCGCGGGCATCGCCATCGACACGGGTTAGAACGATGCCGGTTATGCCGACTTTCTCGTTGAATTCGCGGGCAACATTGACGGCGTCCTGACCCGTCATGGCATCGGTGACAAGCAGCGTTTCAACCGGCTTTGCAATGTCGCGGATGGCGGTAACTTCGCCCATGAGTTCCATATCGATGTGTAGACGGCCAGCCGTATCCAGCAGGACAACGTCAAAGCCTTCCAGGCGTCCCGTTTGCATGGCACGCTTGGCAATGGCGGTGGGCTGTTCGCCCATGACCGGATTCAGAACCCGCACATTTGTCTGTTGGCCGAGGACCACCAGTTGCTGCTGGGCAGCAGGACGATAAACGTCCAGTGACGCCATCAGGACCTTCTTCTTTTCCCGGTTGGTCAGGCGGGCGGCAATCTTGCCGGTTGTTGTTGTTTTACCGGAACCCTGTAAGCCAACCATCAGTATGGCAACCGGCGGTGTACCCGTCAGATTGAGACCGCTTCCTGCCGGCAGGGCAGGAACGCCCGATGCATCGGTTTCGACCGGCCCGCCATTGAGCATTTCCACCAGATGGTCATGGACGATGGATACCACCATCTGGCCTGGTGTTACGCTGCGGATGACTTCTTCGCCAACGGCGCGTTCGCGGACACCGTCGATGAAATCCTTGACCACGGGCAGGGCGACGTCAGCTTCCAGTAAAGCCACGCGAATCTCACGCAGGGCTTCTTCAACGTCGGCTTCCTTTAAGGAACCACGCTTTTTCAGCTTGTCGAATATGCCACCTAAGCGGTCTGATAATCCGTCGAACATTCGCTACCGGCCTCAATAAACATAAAACAACGCAAAACGCGCCAGTGCGCGAAACTCGCGGACTGGCGTTGCCCCTTAAAGACATAGCTTTCAAGCAATGTGTTGAGCGCGCGGACAATATGACTCCGCCCGCATCCTGTCAAGGTTTTAGGCGCGGCAGTATAGCCCCGATTTCCTGAATTGTTGTTTCGGTATCGTAAGGTTGCGTTAAGGTTGCTAATATGTTTAGTTTAACCCGTTAAACGTGTAATAATCTCTGCTGAGGTGAGGGGAACCGTACTCATGGTTATGAAAAGCTTATCAGTGCCAGCCAATGATGATTTCCGGGCAGAGCTGCCTGTTCTGCCTGATGAAATGAGCAATCGACCGGATGCCCGGGAAATACGGGCGTTCATGGAATCCTATATGGCTGTTGAAGATCCGGTCATCCGGGAACAGATACGTAATGCGGTAGCTCAGGCGGCGGCGGAGTCCAAGTAACCTCCGCGTCGCTTGGGTGTCATCGTGCAGGTGGCTTAAACCCGCTTGACCTGCGCCAAAATCCGCATACAGATTGCCGAATGACAACGGTTCTTGATTCGATCATTTCTATTGTTGTGGATGTGGGGCTCAGCTACCGGGGCGCGTTCCACCCTACGCCTGATGACGGGCTGCCGGATTGCGGGTTTTCCGATTCCCCGGGAACGTTGATACTTGTGGGAAACATCGGAGGCAGTATGTGGTCATCGTTTGAGCGCGGACGCATGGATGAGCCGAACGCGCTCGATAACTGGACATGGAGAACGCTGGAAGGACTGCTTCCGGAAATCACGAATCAATTCGGTGCTGCTGTCGCATTGTACCCGTTTGGCGGGGTGCCCTATCACCCGTTTCAGCGCTGGGCCATGCGGGCGGAATGTGTGCACCAGTCGCCCATCGGTCCGCTGATCCATCCCGAGTTCGGCTTGTGGCATGCTTATCGCGGTGCATTGGTGCTTCAGGATGTTTTGGATTTGCCGGCACGACAGGAAATGCCGAGCCCCTGCGATGCCTGTCGGGACAAACCGTGTCTGCACACGTGCCCTGTGAATGCGTTTTCATTTGACGGCTATGACACAACATCGTGTGCCGATCACCTGACCACCCCGGAAGGTGATATCTGTCTGGAGAGGGGTTGTCTGGCCCGGCGGGCCTGTCCGGTTGGTCAGGGTTATGCCTACGATGAAGCACAGACCCGGTTCCACATGGGTGTGTTCCGCGATAACCATGCCGGAAAGACAAAGGCCTAAATATTGCACTGCAGTGCAGTTTGGGTGGACTTTGGCCGGGTTCAGGACATATTGTCCGCCCATGAGCAATCTTGAATTCACTAAGATGCATGGCCTCGGCAATGACTTCGTGGTTTTTGACGGTCGGGTAAACAACCCAGCTTTGTCGACTGCCGCCGTGCGCGCCATTTCCAACCGTTTTACGGGTGTGGGATGTGACCAGCTTATTGTGCTCGAACCGTCCGAAACAGCGGATGTGTTCATGCGTATCTATAACGCAGATGGTGGCGAGTCGGGTGCCTGTGGTAACGCAACACGGTGTATCGGCGCGCAGCTTATGGATGAGTCAGGCAACACCGCAGCAGACATTGAAACCGTTGCCGGACTGTTAAAAACAGAACGTGCCTCGGGCGGCCGGGTCAGCGTGGATATGGGGCCAGTGTATACGGAATGGCAGGATATTCCGCTGGCACAGGAAACCGATACCTTGCACCTGCCCATTGAAGTCAACGGTATGCGTGACCCGGTTGCCGTCAGTGTGGGTAATCCGCACATGGTATTTTTTGTAGATGACGCCAGCGTGTCGCCCATCGATGAGCTTGGCTATCAACTCGAACGCCACCCACTGTTCCCGGAACGCACCAATGTACAGATGGCGGAAATTCTCGGATACGATCGCATTCAGTTGAAAACCTGGGAACGGGGTGTAGGTCGGACCCTGGCTTCGGGATCCAGCGCCTGTGCGGCACTTGCGGCGGCTCACCGACGCGGTTTGTGTGGTCGCCATGCCGACGTGCTGGCAGACGGCGGAACACTGTCGATCACCTGGCGAGACGACAATCATGTGGTCCAGACCGGGCCCTATGCCGTCAGCTACCATGGCCGAGTAAATCCGGCTGCGCTGGTCGAGGAAACACTGGAATGAGCGCGCCCCAAGTCATCACGCTGGGTTGCCGCCTGAATGCGTTCGAGTCAGAATTGATGCGTCAGCACGGATCGGACGCCGGACTGAGTGATGCTGTCATTATCAACACCTGCACCGTAACCGCAGAAGCCGAACGCCAGTCGCGCCAGACTGTCAGGCGTGCTGTCCGCGACAACCCGGAGGCCAGAATTGTCGTCACAGGGTGCGCTGCGCAACTGGACCCGGATGGTTTTGCCGCCATGGACGGCGTTGACCGCGTCATTGGCAACGCGGAAAAATTGGAACCGGTTTCGTACATGTCCGGCGATCATCCGCCGGTCGAGGTTGCCGATATCATGACCGTGCGCGAAACCGCACCCCACCTGATTGAGGGGTTTGACGGGCGCGCCCGCGCCTTTATCCAGATTCAGCAGGGCTGCGATCACCGCTGTACTTTCTGCATCATACCGTTTGCCCGTGGTCCCAACCGCAGCGTTCCCATTGGAGCCATTGCGGAGCAGATCAGAAAGCTTGTTGCTGCCGGTTTTGGTGAAGTGGTTCTGACGGGTGTTGATATTGCGTCCTACGGCGGAGACCTGCCGGGCAGTCCATCGCTGGGTGAACTGGTGCGTCGTTTGTTGGCGACGGTGCCGGAACTCAAACGCCTACGCCTCAGTTCCATCGATCCCGCGGTCATGGACGAAGCCCTGTTTCAGGCGCTGGCCGAGGAAGAACGCCTCATGCCACACCTGCATCTCAGCCTTCAGGCCATGGACGATATGGTCCTGAAGCGTATGAAACGTCGTCACTCTGTTACAGATGCCCTTGAATTTGCCCATCGCGCCCGCAACGCCCGACCTGATGTGATCTTCGGTGCTGATTTGATTGCCGGTTTCCCGACAGAATCCGATACCATGTTCGAGAACACGCTGGAAAACCTGGCGGCGCTGGACGTTACCTATTTTCATGTCTTTCCTTATTCCGAACGGCCCGGCACACCAGCGGCGAACATGCCCACTGTTGCAAAGGCCGTACGCAAGGAACGCGCGGCACGCCTCCGGTTGGCGGGTGATGCAATGCTGTCAAACTATCTGGGAACACTTACCGGATCCTACGCCAACATTCTGGTGGAAAAAGACGGCATGGGATTCAGTGAACACTACGCACCTGTTCTGGTGGCCGAAAACCCGCACCCTGGCAGCATTGTCCGTGCCCGTATCGATCAGGCCGATGACGCGCGGCTGTACGCGACGTTGGCCGCGTAGGGGCATCAGGACATGAGCTGGCTTGATCGCCTGAAGTCCGGACTGGGGCGAACCACAGAAAAACTGAGCAGTGGCATCACCGACTTGTTTCGGGGCAGGCGACTTGATCAGGCGGCTCTGGATGAATTGGAAGAATTGCTGATCACTTCAGATCTCGGTGTTGCCACAGCGGCTCGGCTGACCAGCGTGCTCGCCAAAACCAAGTTTGATCAGGAAGTTTCTGCAGAAGAAATTCGGGCCAGTCTTGCGACAGAAATTGCCGGGATTCTTGAGCCAGTGGCCAAACCGCTGGAAATCGATACGATCCATAAGCCTTTCGTGGTTCTCATGTGTGGCGTCAATGGGTCGGGCAAAACGACGACCATGGGTAAAATGGCGAAGCTGTACAAGGAACAAGGGCACGCTGTCATGCTGGCTGCCGGTGATACCTTTCGCGCCGCCGCGATTGAACAGCTTCAGATATGGGGCGAACGGGCGGGTTGTCCCGTGATTGCCCATGAGCAGGGATCGGACGCGGCCTCGCTGGCCTTCGACGCCATGGCCCGGGCGAAGGAAGCGGACTGCGATATCCTCATGATCGATACGGCAGGACGCCTGCAGAACAAAAACAATCTCATGGATGAGCTGAAAAAGATCATCCGGGTTATCCGCAAACAGGATGACACAGCGCCTCATGCGGTGTTGCTGGTGCTGGATTCCACAGTTGGTCAGAATGCGCACTCCCAGGTCGAGACGTTCCGAGACATGGTTGATGTGAGCGGCCTTGTTATGACCAAGCTGGATGGCACGGCCAAAGGCGGCGTGGTGGTTGGTCTGGCGGAGAAATTCGGCTTACCGGTCCACGCCGTTGGCGTTGGCGAAAGTGCCGAAGACTTGCGTCCGTTTGATGCCCGCACCTTTGCCGACAGTATGATGGGCCTGTCCTAGTGACCTTACCCGGAATTATGCCGGGGTTCTGTTATGGCGCTTGAGCCACACCTTGTTCTGATCGTCCTGTTTGCGGCGCTGATGCATGCCACATGGAATGCGCTGGTCAAGGTCAGTGGTGACCGGTTTTTTACCATGGCGACGCTCATGGGTACCGGGACCGTCATCTTGTTTCCCGCGCTGTTTTTTGTACCCTGGCCCAGCGCCGAGGCATGGCCCTTCCTGCTCATCTCGTCTGTTCTTCACCTGGGATATTTTGGCGTTCTGATCTTTTCATACCGTTTTGGTGATCTGAGCGCGGTCTATCCTGTTGCCCGGGGCAGTTCACCTGTTTTGATCGCGCTCGGTGCCTATCTGTTTGCGGCCCAATCCCTGAGCATGGGTGCGGCGCTTGGGTTGGCGCTGGCAAGTGGTGGCATGTGTCTGTTTGCGTTTGAGAAAGGTCTGCCCACCCGCCATCTCCTGAAACCACTGATGATGGCGCTGATGGTTGGCGGATTTATCGCTGCCTACACAGTCGTCGACGGACTGGGACTACGCCATTCGCCCACGTCGTTCAGCTATATCGCGTGGCTGTCCTTTCTCGATGGCATTCCGCTCATGGCCTGGGCCATCATCTTTCAGGGCGATGCCTTCAGGACTTATCTGCGCAAGGACGGTCGCAAGGCCATGGTCGGCGGGATATTCTCGCTCGCCGCATATGCGTTGGTTCTCTATGTCCTTAGCATCGGTTCCATGGCGTACGTATCTGCCTTGCGTGAGACTTCCGTCCTGTTTGCGGTCATTTTGGGTGCTCTGACTTTGAAAGAGCGGTTTGGTGCTATTCGCTGGGTTGCTGCCGTTGCTATCGTGAGCGGGGTGGTCACCATGCACGTTGCGGGGTAACGTTCGGCAAACCAACAGTGCAGGATTGCGCCATGCCCGGAACAACCACTGACCTCGCTATGATAGCGGCCACAGAGCTGGTAAAGCTATATGCCTCAAAAGAAGTATCGCCCGTTGACGTGACCATGGCGTGCCTCGACCGGATTTCCGCCCACGATCACGCGGTCAATGCGTTCTGTCTGGTGGACGACGCGTTAGCCTTGAAATGTGCCCATGAGTCTGAAGCCCGTTGGTTTAGGGGGGAGCCCTGTGGCCGGGTGGACGGTGTACCCACCACCATAAAAGACCTGTTGCTGACCGAGGGATGGCCGACCTTACGCGGCTCCAAAACCACGGATGTCAGCGGGCCGTGGAACGAAGATGCGCCTGCAGTGGCCCGGTTGAAAGAACACGGCTCGGTACTGCTGGGTAAAACCACCACGCCGGAATTTGGCTGGAAAGGTGTCACTGATAATCCGCTCACTGGAATCACCCGCAATCCGTGGAATACGGACAGGACACCGGGCGGCTCGTCAGGCGGTGCCGCCGCGGCTGCCGCACTGGGTATGGGCGCATTGCACATTGGCACGGACGGTGGCGGCTCTATCCGCATACCGGCATCGTTTACCGGCATCTTCGGTCATAAACCCAGTTTTGGCCGGGTACCCGCAGCACCACTCAGCCCCTTCGGGACCGTGTCACATATTGGGCCTATGACCCGGACTGTGGCTGACTCAGCTCTGATGCTCAGCGTTTTGGCCGAGCCTGACGCCCGCGACTGGTTCAGCCTGCCCTATGACGGAGCAGATTATGGCGATGGTCTTGAGGATAGTATCAAGGGCCTCAGGATCGCGTACAGCCCGACGCTGGGGTATGCGACTGTTGATGCGGATGTTGCCCGCACCGTGGATGATGCGGTTAGTGTATTTTCTGATCTCGGTGCCCATGTGGAGACCGTTGATCCCGGTTTCGAAGACCCCTATGAGATTTTTGAAGCGCACTGGTATACAGGTGCGGCCAATCTGCTGCGTGATTACACCGAGGAACAGCTGGCGCTGATCGATCCGGGCCTGCGTGAAATTGCCGAAGCCGGATTGGCGTACAGTCTCATGGACTATATGGCTGCGGTGAACAAGCGCGGCCAGTTGGGCCAGCACATGCGTCAGTTCCACGAACAGTGGGATTTGCTGATTACCCCGACCCTCGCCACCAGCGCATTTTCCGCAGGTGAGGAAATCCGTGCTGGCCTGGACAAAAAACGCTGGATGGAATGGACACCATTCAGCATTCCTTTCAACCTGACCCAGCAGCCGGCCTGTTCCGTGCCCTGCGGTTTCTCGGACGACGGCCTGCCCGTGGGTCTGCACATTGTAGGACCCATGCATGATGACCGGCTGGTTCTCAGGGCCGCAGCGGCATTTGAGTCTGCACGGCCCTTCGTGATGCCCGAAGAACCGAATATGGGCTCGGACAACAGTATCGACAACTAGGACAGACTGGCCAGCCGGGCACCGTCGGCCCAATGTGACAGCTCCATTTCCGAGCGCCGCGACCATTTGGCGCTGTCGGCAGGATCAAGGTTTCGCGAGGTCTCCCAAGCATCCATGGATGCATACCAGGTCAGCATCAACAGCCGGGAAATGCCCTTTTCCTCCGGTCGCTCGAATACGCCATAACAGCGAGCGTTGCCGGCGGCCTCGAATGCGGGCCAGGTTTCAAGACACAGTTGCGTATACTCGTCGACATCGCTGTCGTTCATTCTGATCCAGCGAATGACGTAGAAGCCCTCGCGATCAAGCCTGGACGGTTCCGGTGGTCTGACCGTTGCGGTGAAACAGTCATGATCCGCGACCACATAACCGTTCAATTCGGATAGGGGGCGGTAACAGTTTGCTGCGTCCTCGGGGCGCTGCCATGCCGAGAGAATTGATATCTGATTAGTCCTGAGACCAAACATGCCGCCCCGGAAAATACCACAAACAAATCCATTCCAGCCTTCCACATGCCGATGCATCGCCGGGACGTCCGGCTGGCGTTTGTAGTCCGCGTTTTCCATATCAATGTCCGGGCGGTTTTCGGATGCCCCCGCCATTTCCGGCTTCTCGATAACGGCGTAATGATAAACTGATTCCAAAATTCGTTTCCTTGAGATGCGATCAGGCAAACATTGGCGGCGTCTGCGCCAACCAGTCGGTTTCTTTCTGGTACACATGCGCGGCATTCAGGATGGTTTTTTCGTCAAACGGGCGGCCCACAAGCTGGTAGGAAACTGGCAAACCGTTCCCTGTAAACCCACACGGGATACTGGCCGTGGGCAGACCCATGTAGTTGAACGGGCGCACACAGTGACCGGTACTGGCAACAAACTCGGCAAATCCATCCGTCTTTTTGGCGAAATCTGTTTCCTCAACTGTCGGCACCGCAGCGGGCATGAGCGGCAGGTGGAACAGATCGGCCTTCTCGAATACAGCATCGGAGAATTCTTTGAGGACGACGGTTCTGAGCGCCAGCGCTTCCTGATACCTGTCTGCCGGGCACATGGCACCGACCATGAACCGGATCAGGGTGGGTGAGCCGTAATCTTCCGGTCGTTCGCGCAACCAGCGGCTATGGAACGAGGCACCCTCCGTGGCACCGATCAGATTGTTGAGCATGTTGGCGGTGGCGGTGCTGTCCGGGACCGTGACCGTAACAATCTCGGCCCCTGCCTGTCGCAATACGTCCAGACTTTGTTCCACGTGGTTACGAATCTCGTCCGTGACCGGGTCATAAAACAGGTTGGCCGGAACGGCGATGCGCAAGCCCCGGATGCTGTTTTCCAGGCCATCCACATAATCGTCAACCGGGTGGCGGCTGGACCGGGGATCGTTCTCATCATAACCGGCAATGGCGTTTAGCAGGATGGCGCAGTCTTCAGCCGTTCGCGCCAGCGGCCCCACGCAGTCCAGCGAGGGTGCCAGCGGCATGGCACCATAACGGCTGACGCGGGACCAGGTCGGCTTGATTCCGGTAATCCCGCAGCAGGCCGCCGGAAACCGGATCGATCCACCTGTATCCGAGCCGAGCGAGCCGTAAACCAGCCGCGCCGCCACAGCCGAACCGGAACCACTGGACGAGCCGCCGGTAATGTAATCCGTATGCCACGGATTGCGCACATGGCCTGTGATTTCGTTATGACCGGTAATGCCGAGGGCGAATTCCACCATGTTCAGGCGGCCCACATCGATGGCACCGGCCTGATCGAGTCGCAGTATGGCCGTGGACGAATAATCCGGTACGTGGCCCTGACGAATTTTCGACCCGTTCTCGCTGGTCCAGCCGGCGCGATAGTACATATCCTTATGTGCCATCGGAACACCGTGCAGGGTGCCGGTTGTTTCACCCCGTACACGGGCGGCATCTGATGCTTTTGCTGAACCGATGGCTTCATCCGCATAAACAGCCGCAATACAGTTCAGGACAGGACCGTGAGTTTCCAGTCGATTGATGGTGTGGCGGGTGAGGTCTTCTGACGATACATCGCCCGTCTGCAGGGCGCGGGCGGCACCGGCCAGCGTCATTTCATGCAGCGTGGTATCCGTCATCTGGTTGGGGCCAGATCATGCAGCAGTTTGACAAAACTGGCGGGCTCCGTCTCGAAGGGAAGATCAAGGGATCGCGCTGTTTCCCGGGCCAGATCCATGGCTTTCAGGACGCTAGCGGCAGGTTCGTTCAGATCAAGCGCGTCGGCGGGCAACTTCTGTCCCTGAACGGCCCAGTCGGTGATTGTTTGTATGCGTGAATCGCTCATGTGTCTTCCTTTGGATTGGCCTTGAGCGTACCATAGGCAAAACTGACAGGCGAGGCACAATGGAAATTTCAAAACAGGAACGCAGCGACATCGACGCCATGCTCACCGTGTGGTTTGGGGCGCCGGATTCGGAGACATTTGGCAAGAACCGTGAACAGTGGTGGGGCTCGTTTGAAGACTTCGATACGGCGATTCGCGAAACCCTGCTGCCCCATCACGACGCGGCGGCGAATGGTGATCTGGACCACTGGATCAGCGATGTAAATGGAGGGCTTGCCCTCATCATTTTGCTCGATCAGGTGCCGCGGAATATGTTTCGCGCTACGGCACGGGCCTTCGCCACCGATGCAAAAGCTGTGATCATGGCGCAGCAGTACATTGACACCGGTCTCGATAGCCAGTTGCTGAACATCCAGCGTATGTTTGCCTATCTGCCTTTTGAGCATAGCGAAGATTTGGCCCATCAGAACTACGCAGTGGACCTGATTACCGCGCTGGGCGACCCGTCCACCACGGATTATGCCATACGCCACCGGGATGTGATCGAGCAGTTCGGACGTTTTCCCCACCGCAACGATTTTCTTGGCCGTACCAGCACACCTGAAGAAGTGGAATTTTTGAAGCTACCCAATTCGTCGTTCTAGACTTGGTTCGATCTATACCAGAATATCCAGATAGAACCCGCGCGGGACGTCGTCTCGGGGTGCTTCGGATGCGGACAGTTCGCGGCCCAGTTTGCGGACGGCCAGAATTTCTTCCGGCGTCTGGCCTGCTGTGCTCACGTTGGCGCGGTTCTTGACCTCGATGGTCGCCTGATAACCCTTGGGTTTGGGGGCAATTTGACCGGGGACGGGCGCGCGAACTATTTGGGAAACGTCGTTCATGAACGTCACCCTAGGCAGTAATGGTTAACAGAATGTAAAGATTCCACCCGGCCACAAAAAACGTCTGAATTTTGTGTTAAAACCCGGGCGCAGCCGTGTGAATATCGGCAGGCGCGGCGGCCCGGTGACGGTCCAGCGCCCATTTGACACTGCTGAACGCCAGTTCATCCCAGGGGATGTCATCCCAGTGGAACAATTGCACGTCCTCGCTTTCTGCGCCCGGCGAGTAGTCCGGTGAAGCTAACCTCGCGTGATGAATGACATAGATATGGCTGATGTGCGGTAACTCATAGACACCGATCAGGCCATCAATATGGATTTGCACGTTGGCTTCCTCTCTGGCTTCGCGCATGGCGCCATCGGCTGTGGTTTCATTCAGTTCCAGATAACCGCCGGGAAAAGTCCAGAATCCCTTGCGCGGATTGATGGCCCGGCGACATAACAGGACCTGGTCCTGCCAGAAACACAGAGCACCCGTGACGACCTTCGGGTTGCTGTACTCGACATAACCACAATCAGGGCATACCAGTCGTGCCCGATTGTCACCGTGGGGGATTTCCTCCACGCTGGGCCCGGAGCCAGTCTGGATATCGCGTGTGTCATCACTCATGTTACAACAATGGGCCCGGAAGGGGCCCAGTGCAAGAATAGGAGTGGCTTCAATGTGTCCGTACTAGACGCTGACGTCCAGAACTTGGCCCAGATGGGGATTTGCAGAACCCTTGCCTTCGAACGCGGGTTGTTCGTTGGCCTGACGCAGGGCGACAGCCGCCACGTCACGTTCCTGCTGTACTGCCATTTTAAGGGCCAGCATGCCGGTTTTTATCGCACCCGGTGTCATAGCAGGATCAATCACATCAAACTCCAGTCACACAAACAGGCACGCATATCCGCGCACCTTTTTACGTTACAGGCTAGAATCTAACCTAAAACGCCGGATTTTTCAAGTACAGGGGCGGAAATACGATAAAAGGGCTGTATTCCGGCTTTTGCACGGGGTACTTGATCCGTGAAAAATAATGTCGTGTGACACTATGTATTCCGGTCGATTTGGCATAGAATTCACAACCCTGTTATACATGGGGCAATAAAAGCGGTTGGGAAGCGGGTTAGACAGAGCAGGCATGAGTCGGGAATCACAACTCAACGAACCGTACCTGGATTTGCGTGCGCAGGAGTATGCGGACAAGTCGTTCCTGGGCGGCACGCCCCTGTCCACACGTACAGCATTGTATTTCTTTATTGGCGTTATCGCCATGGCGGCACTGGCGACGGTGTACGTCTATGTGGATGACCGACTGGCCCGGTCGCTGAGCACCTGGAAAGATGCCCAGCGCATTTCCAGCGCCATCAGTGAACTGAATACTGCTATTGAGGATGTCCGGGTTCAGGACCGTCGTGCCCGGGCTGATCGTGATCCCGCCGTGGTGCAGGCCCATCGCCGTGCCGTGGATCGGGTCGCCGTGGCGCTTGGCACCGTTCAGGGCATGGAGCAGACCGCGCCCATACGTGATTCCACCATTACCATTCGCGACGCATTTGCCGATTACGGCAGTGAGTTCTCCGCTGCTATCGAAAATGCGGCCGTGCTGGGTATGACGGAGACGACAGGTATTCGCGCCCAGCGCCATGACGCCGCACGGGATGTGCGTGAGGCGCTTGAAAGTAATGGCCTGCGGGCGTTGCTGGCCGACTTTGACGCCCTCGACCGGGAAGCAGAAACGGAACCCGCACCCAACAGCGCGGCAGACCGGGCCCGCATTGCGGGTGAATACGAAAAGCTGAATGGCCTTATCGCCAGGTCTGATGTCACGGAATCCGTGAAGACGGATCTGCAGCGTGTATTGCGTACCCATGCGTCTGTTATGCTGGCCATGAACGATACCCGTGCGCGGCTTGAATCCGCGCCGCAGGCGTTCGAGGAAATACTCGATTACGTGGGTCCGGCCCTGCGTAACATCGCAGAGTTTTCCGGCCAGTTTGCCCGCGCCGCGCCGGATGCATTCGAGCGTGAACACCTGCTGGCCCGTCAGGTGACAGCCCTTGCCAGCGCCGGTACCATTCTGTTTCTGATCCTCAGCGGCGTAGTTATCATGCGCAGCATCACCAGCCCGTTGCGGCGACTGTCCGACGCCACGGAACAACTGGCCCGCGGTGACAGGTTCATGACCGTACCGTTACGGGGAAATATTGACGCTATTGGCCGTATGGCCCGGGCGCTGGATAACTGGCTCGACCATCTGGCTGAACTGGATCACATGCGTGCAGAACTGGATGATGCACGCATGCGCCTGTCCATGGACGCGGCGATGCGTCAGGCCGAACGTGATGCTGAACCCAAAGATGATGCCAAGGCCGCCGAAGGCGCAAACGAAGAAGACCTGACGCCAGCCGCTAGTGAAATTGACCGGGTTGAACCCGCCTTAAGTCCGGGTATGGGCAGCGCATTGCCGCCGGAACCAACACCGGAAGAAGCCCTGGAGCAACTGGCGGCGAGTCACACCGAGACGCCACAACGGTCAGGTGATACAGACCGGATTGAACCGGAAGCGCCGTCACAGCCCGCTGCGGCGTCCGCTGCTGGATCAACGGGTCCAAAGACTTTCGGACCGCTCGGTTCCGGCATTGGCGGATTGTCCGAACTGACCGGCGAATCGAAACATGGTATGGGCGACCAGCCTTCCAGTTCCATTGGCGCGGCTTCCAAGCACCTGACGCAAATCAGCGAATACGTAACTGCCGCCACAGTGGACGTCGAGCGAACTGAAGCCCTGATCCAGACCCTGGCTGATACCGCCCGCCAGCTTGTTGATCTGGAACTGTGCGTGTCCACAATCCGTGACGAAGCGAATCTGATTGTGTTCAGATCGAGCAACCAGCAGGACGGTGGCAAGGGCGACGACAATCTTGTCTATCTGTCATCTGACCGGGATGCGGCTCAAGGCTCGGGCGGAACAGACAGTCCGCGATTTAGCACAATCCGGGACGCCGTCAGCCGGGCCGAGCGTCTCGTGGTCAGTGTCAGGAAGTCCCTCGACACGGTCACAACAGTTGCGCATGAAATTGCCTCTACGGCATCCAACGAAGCGCTTGAGGCGACCAACAAATTGTTGTCCCAGTCCGAATACCTGCAGCACATGCTGGACGATCTGGTCAGTCGTATCACGCCCGTCAAACCGGAAACCGGCAAGTCGACGCGTCCCTCAGGTGAAAACGAGCTATAGGCTTTCAAGCCTGATTTCTACCGACCATATTCCCTGTACCACGTCTGTCTTAACTCGTGCCCTCTGTCTTTGAAAGACTGGCCGGTGTTTGTGCATTGACTGACCCGGTCGGCGCGGAAGTGCCGGAAGTCCTGTCGCCACTCACACCACGCGGCGATGACAATGACCTCAGCATGATAGGTAACAGCCAGTGGCAGGATCGTTCGTTTGCTGTTTTCTCCGGCCTGATTGATATAGTGAATCAGCAGCGCCTCTTCTTCGCGGACGCTCGTTCTGATCATACCCATGTCCAGATCCGGCACGGGTATACCGTGGTCGGAAACCTGAAGCGCTTTGTCGCTCAATGCTGTCTGCTCCAGCGGCAGGACCGTGGCGATTTTCGCCGCGACGGATCGTGCCGCGCTTTGCAGGCCCGTATCACCGGTTCGTACCAGCAGGTTCAGACCCACCGTGATAGCTTCCACCTCGTCCGTCGTGAACATGAGCGGCGGCAGGTCATAACCACGACGCATGATGTACCCGACACCCGCTTCGCCATCGATGGGGACCCGCATGCCCTGCAATGACGCCACGTCCCGATAGATTGTACGCGGCGTAACTTCCAGCCGTGCTGCCAGTTGGGCCGCCGTGACAGGGCCGCTTGCCGCGCGCAGTTCCTGGATTAATTCAAACAGTCTGTCAGCCCGGCGCATGGAAAACCTCCTCGCAGAGAGGCTATCACACCATCACTGCTGACATAAAGCTGTCAG
>JAJFID010000383.1 GCA_021775325.1 Rhodospirillales bacterium | reverse complement strand
TGTGGGATGCCATTCTGGCGGAGTATCCGCACGACATGATGGCCGCCAAGTGTGCGCACGAGGCCTACTACCTGATTGGCGAAATGGAGCATATGCGTCAGTCCGTTGAAAGCATCCTGCCGTCCTGGAATGAAAGCACGCCCTACTACGGCTACCTGCTCGGCATGGGAGCCTTCGGTCTGGAGGAAACGGGCAATTACCGCGACGCCGAAGCCATGGGTCGCAAGGCTGTGGAAATCGAACCCCGTGACTGCTGGGGCGTTCACGCCGTCGCCCATGTGCTGCAGATGGAAAGCCGTGCAGACGAAGGTATTGCCTGGCTCGATAACACCAACCCGGACTGGGAAAAGGCAACCTGGTTACGCGGCCACCTGTGGTGGCACCTTTGTCTACCGCTCATGGAATCGGGCCAGTTCGACCGGGTTCTGGGCATTTTTGACGAACACATCTCAGATTGTGACAAGGACATGGTCACGCGGCTGAATGACTGTTCGTCATTGCTGTGGCGGCTGGAGCTCAATGGTATTGATGTTGGCGACCGCTGGGACCAGTTGGTCAGCATGTGGGAATATCACATCAACGACCACGCCTTCGCCCTTGCCGATACCCATTTAGTCATGACGCTGGTGTCCGCCGGTGGCGAGAAAAAGCTGGGCAGATATCTGGAAAGCCAACACGCCTATATTGAAGGCGAAACCAGTACCAATGGTGAAATTATAGAAACCGTGGGTCGCGATCTGTGCCAGGGTATCATAGCCTATCGGCGCGGCGACTATCAGAAAGCCGTTGACTGCATATCGGGTGTGCGGGACCAGACCTACCGGGTCGGTGGCTCTAACGCCCAACGCGACATATTCCAGCTTACGCTGGACGCTGCACTATCAAAAGCGGGGAGTAGCGGAGAACGCGTCGTATCAATGGGCTGAGACTACCGAGGGTAGCGGTAACAGGGGGGCATGTTAGCTGTCACGCCGACTCTTGCCATCCCGCCGGCTTCCATCGTCCTTCCGTTCTTCTTCGAAACCGTAATCATTGAACAGCTTTTTGGCTGTCACCTGCTCGCCTTTCCGGCGGTCAGTAGACTCTCGACGATCGCCGGATCGTTCTACCTGTTCGGTGTCTTTATTCTCACCCATGAATGCTTCTCCCTGTTGCAGCGTTGGAATACTATCGCGGCACGTGAAAAAAATCGAGTACAAACAACATGGTACTGATGCCTTGGCAATTGTTGTCTGTGAGATACCATCACGCTGTGCAAAAACAAGTGGTCCGGGTGATTGTAAATGCGGGTACTGAGGCTGAGTTTTCTGTTTGGGGCCTGCATCATTATTCTGGCTGAAGTGGCGCTTCGACAACTGCCCGTATCACAGGGGTTTTATCTGGACGATGTGACTCAGGCGCAACCTATCGCCAGACGGTTGCCGGACCGTGACGGGGTGACTTCGGCGGGCTGGACCATGGACTCCGCAGCGCGCGTTCGCATCAATCATCAGGGCTTCATTTCCCATCATGATTTCACGGCCAGCCCGGCGCAAAACGTGGTGGTGGTGATCGGTGACAGCCAGGTCGAAGCGCCACTCATCCCACCTGGACAATCATTATCAAAAAGAATCGAGGCCCTGCTGAACGACACAGTACTGGTCTATCCGGTTGGTATGAGCGGTGCACCGTTGAGCCAGTATCTGGTGTGGTATCGACATATGACCCGGACCTATAACCCCGATACCGTGTTCTTTGTCATTTCACCCAACGACTATGACGAAAGCTTCGATCAGTACGGCCTGTTTCCCGGTTTTCATTATTACACCGAAGATGATGAAGGCAGCATCGCGCTCAACCTGAGAGAATACAGACGCAGCATCTTTTCGCACATCGTCGCATCCTCCCATCTGGTTGCCTATGGCCTGAACAATCTTGAACTTATCGCACTTCTCAAACGTCTGTACGCGGGTTTCTCTGCTGAAGACCAGCGCGCCTCTAAACAGTTACAGGCTACCGCCACGACCCACACCACAGAGGAACCTGATGACCCGCGAACCGAAAAGGGCAGAAAAGCCATCCACGCGTTCTTTGAGGGCCTGGCTTCCAGCTCTGTTGATCGCCCGCACATATACTTCATCATGGCACCGGAAACGCAGGCGGCCTATAACACGGATGCAACGCCGTTGTCCGAGCTGGGTCAGGCATTCAGGGACAATGTCGAAACATACGGATACACCTATCTGGACCTGGAGCCTGTATTCCGGGCGAACTACGAACACTGTGCCGTCACCCTTGAGTTCGAGGATGATATTCACTGGAATGCAGCCGGGCAACGGGTTGCCGCCAGGCTGCTGGCACCTGTCGTGGCGCAACAATTGGGCATCACTATTGAGATTGCGGACGACGCGTGCGTTCCGTGAATCAGGTCAGCTCAGTTCTTCGATAACCGCCGCACAAGACGGTCCAGCGATACCGCATACACGTTGGTCCAGCCATGGCGCACCAGATGATCTGAATCCCGCATGGCATAATCGGGAACAACCAGCACATCAGTCGATATGTCGACGCGTACGTCTGCACATTCAGCCGCAACAATCTCGATGCGCTGGTGGTCAAACCGGGTAAGCAGATTTTCTGACTGCCAGTTGTCAAACGTTGTTTGCGGAATGGGTGCGGTCTGAATCTGAATCTCTATATCATGCTGTCTGGCCAGACCACAGATGCCTGCAAACAACTTTATGTTGGCATCAGGAATGATCAGCGGTTTTTGGCCCCGATCAGAGATCGCCTGTTCGAGCGACGGGACCAATTGGCTCGCCTCGGTCGCTATGTCCGGGTCCGGACGCCGCTCACCCATCAGCAACCCATGCGGCGACGGCGCCAGCATAGCCAGAAACTTCAATCCTATTCTGTCATCCAGTTCCAGAACCGCCGGTGAGAAGGTCGGTGCGTCACCCTCCAGATACCCATTCAGATAGGCAACCTCGTCGGGTTTACGAAACACGGTTTTCAGATAAACGCGTGCGGTCTCGCCTGCGGGATGAAAGGTCAGAAACTCGGGCGTTGACGCCAGTATGATATGTCGTGGCGGCGTGTTGTGCTGCAGATACCGTTTCAGCAACAGAAAGGAACCTGCCAGTCCGCTGGCCTGATTGGTGGTCAGGTTGGCAACACTGCCCGGCTCGCCGATGATATAGGTTTTCAGAATATCCTGCGTCACACTGTCGCCTATGATGACGGTCTCGTAGGTTGAACCACTCGCCCCATCCAACTGTACATTCCGGGCCAGCAAATCAAGGTCGTGTCGCCGGTAGGGAACCATATCGGCCGCATGGGCCAGCAGCTCGGCAACCAGAGCCACGGCAAACAGGGCGACCGGCAACTGCCGGAACAGAAACGCGCGCCACGGTGCCGGTATGGGCGCGGATATGGGAGTCTGTTCAATCATCAGAACTGGAAATACAAAAATGTCTGGGGTTGATCCAGCCAGCCAACGGCCATGAACCCCATGAATGAAATGGCAAAGGCCAGCGACCATGACGGTGCCAGACTGTCATGGGACTTTGCCCAGTTGGGCATCCACAGTGACAGGGCGCCCAGTGTGACCACCCAGGCAAAACACCGTACCGCATAGGTCCCCGCCGAAAACATGTCCAGCGTGCGCCATGGCAGGCCAAGGCTTGCGGCCGCGCCCTCAAGCCAGTTGGGCATAACCAGCGCCGACGGCGAGAACATGGCGTTCAGCATATTATGCGCGACGACCACATTGTCGGCTCGGAAATAGACAAAGGAAATCCACACCGTAACGATGGTCAGCAACCAGCCCGCCAGGTAGGGCAGTTTTGGCGCTTTCCATGACTTCCAGGCATGATTGGCAATAAGCCCAACCCCGTTAACCGCACCAAACGCCACGAATGTCCAGCCGGCTCCATGCCACAAACCCGACAACAGAAACGTGCCCATGATCGGAATGCCGACACTGAACAGGAATATGAGCGCGCCGTTCTGAAACCGGCCCAGCCCAAACCGCGACAGGGCGAGCGCCATGGGGCTGTACACATACAGCATGAAAAACCGGGTCATGGTCATATGCCAGCATTTCCAGAATACGATCATGTTGCCTGCACGAAACGGTGTGTCAAAGTTGAGAGGCAGGCGAAACCCGAACATCAGGCCCAGACCAATGGCCATATCCGAATAACCGGAAAAATCGAAATAGAGTTGCAGGGCATAGGCGGAAACACCGGCCCAGGCTTCCAGCATGGTAATCGTCTCGTGCACGGAAAACGCCAGATTGGCAAACGGCGCGATGCCATCGGCCAGACATATTTTCTTGAACAGGCCGACAACAAATACGACCAGTCCCACCCCGAACAGGGACAGCCCGGCACCATGGTTTTCTTTCAGATTGGTAAACTGGTCGGCCAGTTCCCGGTACAGCACAATAGGCCCGGCAATCAATTGCGGGAAAAACAGGATGAACTGGCTGTATTCCAGCAGGTCGGGTGCCTTCTTGACCGCGCCGTCATTGGCATCGATCAGCAACGCGATCTGCTGGAAGGTGTAAAACGAGATCCCCAGTGGAATAAAAATTTCACCCCAGGCTGGCACGCCATCCATGCCGCCGCCAACAACATACTCTACGTTTTCCATAAAAAAGTTGCGGTACTTGAAATACCCCAGCAGGGCCAGATTGAACCCGACCGCCAGATACAACTTGCCGTCGCGCGGGCTCGCAACCAATGACCGGGTCCACAGAAAATTGGCAGCAACCGATATGAGGATTAACAGTAGATAAGGTGGATTCCACCAGCCATAGAAAAACAGCGATGCCGCCACCGCCACAGCCATGGCGGCCCGGCCACCCCAGTGGGAACGGGCTACATGAAAACCCAACAGGCTCAAGGGCAGAAAAAAAAACAGGAACTCGGCGCTACTGAACAGCATGAGATGTGGCGGCGTCAGGCAAGCAGGCCGTGGATGTGATCAACCATGGCCCCGATGTCCTGCAGGGAATTAATCTCCCGCGGTTTCAGACGCAAATCGAAAGTTTTTTCACAACCCAGAATCAACTTGATCTGATTAAGGCTGTCCCATTCCTCGATGTCGGCCGCTGTGGTTTCACGGGTCAGCGCCAGGTCATCGTCATCAAAAACGTCGCGAAAAACGTCGCTCAGTTTCTCCAGAATAGTTTCGGGGTTCATAGACAATACTCATTCATCGGGCCGGACAATCTCCATGTGGTGGGCGGAATAGATGTTTTCCGCCTGCTGTTGCACAGGCAGGGCGAACCTATCATCATCATCCAGCGGAATAAATCCAAGTTTAGGCAACAGGTCCGCAATCAGGCCGTTTCTGTCACTGGGTCTATAGGTGAGCTCAAGTGCCTGCGCGCCACCATTCCGAGCACGCTGCACAATCTCCGCCATCATCACGAACTCCAGTCGGCGGGCGAAAACCCGGCAACTCATGACCCAGTTACAGACTGTCCATGTCCCGCTGGCATCCGTAGCCGGATCCAGAACCGCCACGGCGACGATGCCATAGTCCTGTAGTCGGTCCACCAACCGGAGCGCAATTACATGGTCACGGCGATCCTGCAGTTCTTCTGCCGAAAATACACTCGGGTTCAGCTTGAACTGGTTGGTCTTGGCCAGGAGTTGGGCCATGCGCACCTGCGTTCCCGGTCCTACAGGTTCCATAATGGCACGCGCTTCCAGACTGGCAAGGAAGCCGTCCATATCCGAGGCCGCCGCCATGGCCTTGCCGGTGTTGGCCCGGGCCGTGTAGCTGTCTGCCCGGCGCAGATCATCCGCCGTCAGCCGTGCCATGGGAAAAGCCCGACAGGCATCAACGGCGGTCGCGTACAGTGCCGGATTCTCAGGCATCTCGATTGTCATAACCTGGGGCAGTTCCCTGCGCATGAGCGCGCGCTCCACCGGGTTATCATCCACAAAAACCAGCGCATCCAGACCCAGGTTCAGCTCTGCCGCGATGCGGCGCAGATTGGATGGTTTGTCATCGAAGTTAGCCACAAAACAGGCAAAATCGTCTTCTTTCAGGACCATGGCCGGATGCATCTGAAACGGACCACGAGCAACCTCGTCCACGTTTTTTGAACAAACCGCGAGGATAATGCCGCGCTGGCGCAACTGAGCCAGATACATCTGAAACGCCGTAAAGGCCTCGCCTTCGGGGGTTTCCGGCCCCAGTTCCAGATTTACCACACCGTCATCACCGACCACACCACCCCACAGGGTATCATCCAGATCCACCACCAGTGCCTTGCGCCCCAGGCCCCGTATCCCGGCGGCGGTGGCACTCAACGCATCCGCTACATGGGGCAGGGCGGCCATGGAAAAAGGCTGTTTGCAGAGGTTGTAAACGTGGGCATCGTGCCAGTTGGCGAGGCCAGCTTTCCGGGCAAGCGATTCCGCATCCACCAGCGTCACCGAGAGTGGCACCTGGGCAGCCAACTCCATATTAACCCCGCGTGCGTAGTGGCTAAGGCCGCCCGGGATCATGCCATCGGCCTCGGCCAGCGGTCGATAGGGCGGTGTATCAAATGACAGTTGGATCACGGGCACGGACAATGCCGACCACAGGTTTGTCCAGAACTGTACTTCCTGATCGACGGCATGGGCGGCCTGTTCAACGCTGGCCCCCATGGGCGGGCAGAACGCCAGATCACGAAAACTGGGCAGGATCAGGATCAGATCGGGTGGGTCAGAGTGGAGAGAATTAGCATCATCCAGAATGGCCCCGGCAATGACGCCATACTCACCCTGCCGGATATTGGCCGCCATACCGCGCCGGGCGAACATCAGGATCAGGTGATCCACCAGATAGTCGGTCAGAAAGGACGACAGGAGATGTACGGTGACAGAGGCCCCGGCCAACGATAATGCCTCCGTGTCCCGTGCCAGCCGTTTGGCGGTCCGGTCCAGATCCACATCGTCAGGTAACGGAAAGGGTGTACGGTCCAGACAGCCCTGCAGGCGGATGCGTGGGCTTTCGTCTTTGCGAGGGCCGTCCGTCACGTTCAGGGCCTCTCGTTGCGGGTGACCGGAATGACCGTACCGTACAGGCTGTTTGCGGCGGGACTCATGAGAAACGCCGCCACGTCGGCCACATCATCGCTGGACGTCAGGCGTTTTTCCGGCATGGCGTCGGCCACCTGCTCCAGGTACATGTCCGGCAGGTCGGCGGTCAGCTCGGATTTCACCATGCCCGGTGCCATGATGTGAACCCGGATATTGTGAACGAGCCATTCCTGGGCAATGACTTTTGCATAGGCGGTCAGAGCAGCTTTTGCCGCCACATAGGGTGCTACTTTTACCGGCGGCATGCTGAGGGCAAACTCCGTACTAATCACCAGAACCCGCGCTGTATCCGTGGCACCATGCGCCTTCAGCAGCGGTTGCGCGGCACTCAATACGAGGTGCGCAGCCTTGAGCTGGCTGTCGATCTGTGCCTGAAAAACGTCCCAGGGTGTGCGATGGGTCAGCTTGTTGGGGAACGGGCGCGCTACAGACAACACCAGCCCGCTCAGTGCACCGTGCCGACCGGCAAGATCATCAAACAAACCCGTAACCTGATCCTCATCTGTCAGATCGGCACTGACCACAGGTGCAGCGCCACATTCGGCGGCCAGTGACGCGATACGGTCAACACCCGTGTTGGCGTGCAGAATGACCGGCTGTCCTGCACCATGAAGCTTGTGGGCAATAGCACCGCCCAACGTCCCCGACGCACCCAGTATCAGGACAGGAGCCTGCATGTAATCGTCCCCTTCATGACGGTACTGTCGTCTTTTGTGGCACTGACTTTCACCGTAATCACTAACAGTTCTTCGTGGACATCTTTCACCGTGCCGTGAAAAACGATCTGATCGTCCGCATAGACCGGCAGATGAAACGACAGCTTTTCTTCCAGCAGCATACAACGCCGCCCCGGCAAAACCATGCCGATCAGGCCGGATACCTGGGCCCCCAGCAGGAAACCATGCACGATGCGGCCCTCGAAACCATTATTTTCCGCATACCCGGCGTCCATATGCAGCGGGTTCCGGTCGCCGCTGATATCCGCGAAGGCGTCGATCATGCCCACCTTCGCCGTCCAGTCAAAGCGAACCGAATCCCCGACGGTGATGTCCGACAACTGCAGGTCCTGTGCTTCAGGCGCAATATCTTGAAGTAACGGCATGAATGCCCCGCTAATCTGGCGAATCACGAATCGTTGCCCATTCTACGGTTTGAATGAAGGTTAGCTCAAGACACGCGGAACACTAAACAGATTGAGTTGGCCGTCCATGATATGATAACCCACAATGGCGACACCACCTTGGCGAGGGAACATGGACCACAAAAAAATTATCGCCTACGTCATAACGGCTGCAATGCTTGGCGTGTTTGCTTTGTCCGCATGGCTGGCCTCAGATGGCCGTTTTCTTGAAGCTGTTTCCGTGGTTGGCGTCGCGACAACGCTGGCATGGTTCGCAACTCGTATGATCTCTGACGACTAAAGGGAACCTGCAGCTTGGCGATGCTGCACCTACACAGAGGATGAAACAGTTAGAGAAAAATGGTGCCGCCTAGGTGACTCGAACACCTGACCCCCGCATTACGAAACGCCTAGTTTGTACCTTTAGCAGCCTTACTTATCTGGCGCGTTACTGTGTAACCGATTGATAACACTCGACATTTAATGCTGAGAGTAGCTAACGTCGCTCCGGACTGTGGCCCCCTAATGTGACCCAAAACCCCGATTTCGTCTTACTTACGCTAGTAGGCAGTCTTACTTAGGGTTTTTGGTTCGACCTTTTTTTGCCGCAGTCAGGCATAGGAAAGGAGACCATCATGCCATCCACGAAACTGACGGCCAGCAGTGTAAAGAAACTTGCTGCCCCAACCGCGACAGGTAAACCAGTTATTCATTGGGACACCAGCTTTCGCTTCTTCGGTGTCCGTTGCAACGCAAAACAACCCGTCAAAACGTATTTGGTTCAATGCAAGGTCAAGGGCACTAGAAAGGAACGTAGAGTAAGCATCGGGCAGGTTGATGTTTGGAGTTTTGACGATGCTAAAACCGAGGCCCTACGTTTGGCTGAAATGATGAGCAAGGGAATTGACCCAAAGGCAACCGATAAACTCAGTGAGGCAGATGAGTTCACGGTACGTGATGCTCTCACATACTATCTCCGGCATACGAAGGTGCGACAGCGGACACGCGACGATTACAAAAACCTAATTGAAATGTGGATGCACCACGGTCCGGAATACGTACGCCACATGAAACTAAGAAGTTGGTTGGATCGCCCAATATTTTCCATCACCCGTGATGAGGTTCTTGAAAGGCACAGGCGCATTCAGGAGATGATTGCTACTGGCACATTAAGGGAAAACGTAGATGGCAAATCTCGGGCCGATGATGCAATGCGTGTCTTCCGGGCAATCTGGAATGAAGCGGACCGTAGGTTTGAGGTTAACAT
>JAJFID010000382.1 GCA_021775325.1 Rhodospirillales bacterium | reverse complement strand
TCGGCGCGCTTGCCGGGTTCCAGGGCACCAATGGGGCGACCACACGCCTGTGCGCCACCTTTCAGCGACGCATCATACAGGCGACGACCGGTGGACTGATCACCGCCGCCGCTCAGAACGGTACGTTCGCGGGTGAACAGCCGCTGACCGTATTCCAGCCAGCGCAGTTCTTCCTTCACGTTGACCGAGATGTGGCTGTCCGAGCCGATACCGATGACGCCACCCTGATCCATGAACCGGCGGGCCGGGAACAGGCCATCACCGAGATTGGCCTCTGTCGCCGGACACAAACCTGCCACGGCCCCGGATTGCGCGACGCCGTCGGTCTCGGCATCGGTCATATGGGTGGCGTGGATCAGGCACCAGCGTTTGTCCACGTCCTGATTGTCCAGCAGCCACGCCACCGGGCGGTTGCTGGACCAGGCAAGACAGTCGTCCACTTCCTTGGTCTGCTCGGCGATATGGATATGGACAGGCGCGGTGTCATCCAGCGCATTGAGACCGGCGAGCACATCGTTCAGCAGTTCAGGCGTGACGGCGCGCAAGGAGTGTGGCGCAATGCCCACACGCACATTGGCATCCTCGTGGAAATCACGGTGCAGGGCACTGACAATTTCCATGAACTGATCGGCGTTGTTGAGGAACCGGCGCTGGCCGTCGTTGGGGGCCTGGCCGCCAAATCCGCCGTGATTGTACAGCACCGGCAACTGGGTGATGCCGATCCCCACACCGGCGGCGGCGGCGATGGTGCGCCGGGACAACTCCGCCCGGTCCGCGTAGGCACGGCCATCCTGATCATGGTGCACGTAGTGGAATTCGGCCACAGACGTATAGCCGGCTTTCAGCATATCCATGTACAGATGCGTGGCGATGGCCTCGACGCTTTCCGGTGTGAGTGCGGCCAGAAATCCGTACATGGTCTTGCGCCAGGTCCAGAAACTGTCCGGCTCCTCGCCTTCGCGCACGGGACCGGAGACCTCGCCGAGACCGGCCATGGCGCGCTGAAATGCGTGGCTGTGCAGGTTCGGCATGCCGGGCAGGGCGGCTCCGCTGATGGCGCCGGCCGCCGGGCGAACACCAGTTTCAATGTTGGCAATCGAGCCCCCGTCATCAACGGTGATGGCGACGTCATCGGCCCATCCGGCGGGCAGCAGCGCGGTTTCAAAATGAAGCGTGATCATGATGTGTCTGTCTTTCAGGATTGCGAATGATTTGGCATATGATACATACGATGTATCTACCATAAAGCCCTGGTATCCGGAGTACATACGCGGCATGAATTCTCCTCAAAACGACTTGCTGATCACCAACGCCCGGCTGGCGACCATGAACAGTGTGGACGGTGATCCTTTAGGCGTTCTGGACGATGGTGCCATGGTCATCAGCGATGGCCTGATCACCTGGATCGGGGCCGCGCCGAACGCACCGTTCATGGACAACCGGCTGGATGCGGAAGGTGCCTGGATTACGCCGGGCCTGATAGATTGTCACAGCCATGTGGTCTACGGGGGCAACCGGGCGGGCGAGTTTGCCATGCGTCTGGAAGGTGCCGGATACGAGGAAATCGCCCGCGCCGGTGGTGGTATTGTCTCGACCGTGTCCGCAACCCGCGCGGCCAGCGAGGATGATTTACTGAAGCAGGCGCTGCCGCGTGTGGATGCGCTCATGGCCAGCGGCGTAACGACGCTGGAAATCAAGTCGGGCTACGGTCTGAATGCGGAGACCGAATGCCGCATGCTGGACGTGGCCCGGAAAATTGGCCGCGAACGTCAGATCAATGTGTCGACCACGTTTCTCGGTGCCCATGCCCTGCCGCCGGAATTTACCGGACAGGAAGACGCCTATATCGATCTGGTGATCAGTGACATGCTGCCCGCCGCCGTGGATGCGGGGCTGGTGGATGCGGTTGACGCATTCTGTGAGGGCATTGCCTTTTCTCCGGCCCAGGTTCGACGGGTGTTTGAGGCGGCCCGCGATCTTGGCCTGCCCGTGAAACTGCACGCCGAGCAGTTGTCCGATCTGAAAGGCACGGTCATGGCGGCGGACTTTGGTGCCCTGTCCGTGGATCATCTGGAATATGTGGCACAGGATGGTGTGGATGCCATGGCCGCATCAGGTTCGGTCGCCGTTATTCTGCCCGGTGCCTTCTATTACCTGCACGAGACCCAAAAGCCCCCCATTCAGGCACTGCGCGATGCGGGCGTATCCATGGCCGTGGCAACAGACGCCAACCCCGGAAGCTCGCCGGTATTCTCGATCCTCAGCGCCATGAACATGGCCTGTGTGTTGTTCGACATGACAACCACGGAAACACTGGTGGGTGCGACCATCAATGGTGCCCATGCGCTGGGGATGTATGATCGTGGCAGACTGGCGACCGGCATGCGGGCTGACCTGGCCTGCTGGCATGTGGGTGATGTGGCGGAACTGTCCTATGCGATGGGGGCGACGCCGCTGGCGTGGTCCATGGTCGGTGGCGCGATGGTGAACGCGTGACCGAACCTGTTTTCAACTTCATGCGCGGCGATCAGCCGATACTGGTCAGTTGCCCTCATGTAGGCACGCATGTACCGGACCACATCGCCGCTCAGTTTACACCCGAGGCCAAGTTACTGGTGGACACGGACTGGTACGTGGACTGGCTGTACGGTGACGCGGCCAGTGCGCTGGGTATCCCCATGTTGAGTGCCACGCATTCACGTTATGTGATCGATCTCAACCGGCGGCCCGATGGTGCAATCCTGTATACGGGTGCCGACAATACGGAACTGTGCCCGACCACCACCTTTGCCCGCGAGGCAATCTACACCGGTGACGGGCCCGACGCGGCTGAAATCGCAGATCGGGTTGAGGCGTACTCAAAACCTTATCATGACAAACTTCGCGCAACGCTGGATGACATGCTTGCCCGTCATGGTGTGGCTGTTCTGATCGAAGGACATTCCATCCAGTCGCATGTGCCGCGATTTTTCGAGGGCAGGCTGCCTGATCTGAATCTGGGCACGGCGGATGGCGAGAGCGCTGACGCCGGACTGACCGCCCGTGTGATGGACGTCTTTGCCACCCACGATGCCTACACGGCCGTCGAGAACGGACGTTTCAAGGGGGGCTACATCACCCGCAATTTCGGCCATCCCGCAAATGGTATCCATGCCCTGCAGCTCGAAATGGCACAGTGCTGTTACATGGAAGAGCAACCCCCGTTTCCGTTCCGCGCCGACCTTGCCGAAGAGGTGCAGCCGGTTATCCGACAGATGCTGGAAACCGCACTCGACTGGGTACAGACGCGCGCCAACCGTTGACGGCCAGGCTCTAAAACAAGGGCACATCCAGCAGGCCGGACACCAGCGTGACCTGATCCAGAGCCCAGCGAAGATCGTCACGCTGATGGGATGTGATGTCGGCGGGAACAACTGAATTTGACAGAGCCAATCCGGCGTCGATATCGCGCAGTTGCTGTTGTACGATCATATCCAGCAGAATTCGGTGGGCGTCGATCAGATTGCGGATGGACGCCTGCATGTCCGGGTTCTGTTCTGCTGCCTGTTCCAGTCGCTGTGGCGTGGAACCGGCCCTGAGACCGTATTTCAGCGCCAGTACACGGGCCGTGGAAAAGATGGGCATAATGCCGCCCTTCTTGATATCCATACGCCCGTTATCCAGCTTGAAACGATTGAACAGCCCGACCGGGACCTGAAAATCCGTTGCGTTGAGGGTGTGGAATTTCAGGAAATTTGTTGACTGGCGCGCCATTTGGAATGCCTGTTCGCGTAAGCCATCAGCCAGTTCCAGATCACCGTAGACGGCTTTGGCATCAAAGAAAATATCGCTGTTGAGAATGTCCTGTGGTTGGGATTTTGATACCCAGCTTTCAACGGTTTCCGTCCACGCCTTCAGGTCCTTCCGCCAGGCCGCATTGCTCGCCATGATGCCGCCCTTGCAATAGACGACGCCTGCGTCGTTCAGGGTATCCGATACGCGTTCGCCCAGTTTTTCAAACCACACATCCTCCGGGCCACCGGCTTCACCCTTGGAATATACGATGGCGTTGTCCTGATCCATGGCCAGCAGACTCTCGCCACGACCGCCTGATCCCAGTACCAGCATGGCGTACGGAACAGGCGGATTACCTTCACCTGCCGCCGCCATGTCCCGTTCGGCCAGTTGACAGGCACGTCTGGTGAGGGCGCGTAACTCGCGCGAGATCACCGCCGCAATGTCGCGTGGATCGATGGCTTCATGGACCAGTGCTTTGACGACGGTGATCAGTTCTGACCAGATGACGCCAAGCTCGGTCGGTGATGTTGCGGCCTCGATGCTGTCGCCCAGCGATATGGCGGCACTGGCGCGTTGTTTCAGCAGGTCGCGCGCACTCAGGGCACCAATCACCTGGCCCGACGCATCGGTGACACCCAGGTGGCGAAAGCCCTTGTCAGCCATACCGGCGATGGCCCGGTATACGAACTCGTCACTGCCCATGGAGATCAGTGGCCGCTTGGCGTATGCCTCGACGGGATTTTCCAATGCATCTGCACCGTCAGCCACGATAGCGCGAAGCGCATCCCGTTCGGTGATAATGCCGCAAGTCGTGCCGTCATCCACTGGCGGCAAAAACAGTGAGCTGGTTTGTTTGTCGATCATGCGGGCAAGTGCGTCGCGCAATCGCATGGCATTATCTGCAAACAGCGGTGGTGTGTGCATGATCTCGTCGATGGTGTGACGATAGGGGTAACTGTCGATGCGTGCGTATTCAGCAACACCGGATGGTGTTTGCGAACCCGTGACCGCAACCTCATGCCAGCCGTTTTTGATTTCGGATTCCCGTTGTGTCGTGCGGGCGCGACTAGCGCGTTCAGCCTGGGCCAGCGTCCTGATGTCACGTTCATGCAATTTTGGTCGCAACGCCGTAAAAATCTGCGCCGTGAGTGTTGCATCAGCCAGGGCACGGTGGCGACCAACCACGTCAATACCCAACCATGCAGCGGTGACATCCAGGGACTCTGTCGGCAGGTTCGGCTCGAAAATCTGTACCAGATGGCGGATGTCCAGGCTGCGGGGGGCCCGCCAAGGCAGGCCGTGGCGGGCGCATTCGGCTTTCAGGATCGCCAGGTCGTAACCGAGGGAGTAGCCGATCACGACGGCTTCACCAACCCATCGGGTGAAAGCGTCAATGGCGGGTCTGAAATCTTCGGCACCCGTCACGTCGTCATCGGTGATGCCGTGTATTTCAGTGGAGCGCGGTGGAATGGGCATACCCGGATTGACCAGCTTTTGAAACTGATCTTCCGTATCCATGTGGCCACAGGTGATCCGGACCGCACCTATTTCGATGATCCGGTCCGTTGCCACATCCAGTCCCGTTGTCTCCGTATCAAGGATGACGATGGCGACCGACGTCAGCGGCGCAGCAGACAGGTCGTGGAATGGCGGTGCAAATGTCATGGTATGTACCGGTATCTGACAGGGAGACTGGGTGCCATGATCAGGATCAATTCAGGTCTGGTCCGAACCCGTTGCCTCGGCGGCAATCTTGTGTGGTTCCACCCGCTTTTTGAACTGCTCTCGTACACCGTGCCAGGCAAACATGATGGAATTGCTGACGACTTCCGTATCATATCTTTTCAGTTGAGGCGCGATGGGCGCCCATTCGATCAGTGCCTTGGGACTAACCGTGAAGTTTTCCCATCCCGCACCCGCGTCAGCCCACACGGTGCCGCGTAAACGAATATCGAATGCGTTCGTTGCCTCGCTGGCGGAGAACTGTTCGACGCTGCCTACCTGCTCCCGATTGTTGGCAATGCCGGTTTCGAAACTTGCCCTGGCAATGCGGCAACGCAACGAATCATCCGAGGGTAAATGCTGCAGGGCATAGGCCGTTGTATAGATGCAAAGGTCCGAAAGACACGCTGCAAACACGTGCAGTTTCGCAATATTGATCGAATCGACAAAAACCTCATCTTCGAACATGGAAGGGTATCGCGTCCCCATCCGGGTCTTCAGATACCCGTAAAGTGTTTTTTGGGCGATGAAAGCCGACCGGGTTGTGGCGAAATCGGTCAATAACGCCACCGTATCGATTGGGGCAGATTCGAGTCGTACAGACAGTCTTGTGCTGAAATCTGCCCAGATTTCAGCGGTTTTTTTGAATATTGACACTGTGGTATACCATGCTGGAGTTCAGGTCTGGAAGGTTGCAATTATATGACATATGTCAAGGGAAGAATGTTCTCACCCCTATATAACGTTGAAATGTATGGCAGAATCGTGCATTAGTACGTCACCGCGCAATCTGTTATTTTGCGCATTAGAAAGGGAAGAGAAAAACAATGTCTGATAGTAATTCAGAAAACAGGGGACGACACTGGGAAAAAACGCGTAGCCTCACCATTATGATTTTGGTGATTTGGGCGATTTTTGCATTTGTCCTGCCCGCCTATGCTAAGGAGCTTAATGAAATGTCATTTTTGGGCTTTCCATTAGGTTATTACTTCTGCGTACAAGGTTCGCTTGCAGCGTTCGTGATTCTGATCTTTTTCCAGAACTGGCGCCAAGATGCAATTGACGACGAATTTGGTCTCAGCGAATAGGAAAGGAAACAGATATGAAAACAGAAAGTAGTTTCCTGGATAATCTGCCAAAAGTGTATGGTATTTACACAGGCGGGTTCATCGTCTTCATCGCTCTTATGGCAATTCTTGAACAGATGGGCGTCAGCGCAGCAACAATTGGTATTTTGTTCGTTGCTTTCACCATCGTGATCTATGCCACTATCGGGTTCCTCTCTCGCACCATGCAAGTGGACGCATATTATGTGGCGGGTCGTTCCGT
>JAJFID010000381.1 GCA_021775325.1 Rhodospirillales bacterium | reverse complement strand
CTGGAGCGTGAATATGGGGCCGGCCAGGGCCATAATGTTGATAAACGCAGACATAGTCAGAACTTCGCGGAAAATTGGCGCGAGTTTCTTGTAAAGTGGCTTGATCCACATCTGGTTCGGGGACTTGGCCATACGTTGATTATAAGCCTTCCACTCAAGAATACGCCAGCAACCACCTGTCGGCAGCGCTGCAGGGTCAGAGTGCAATTTATGTCACGTTAACGTTAAAAAGTTATTTCGGGCTGTCACCCGGTGGCGTCGCAGCCAATATATGCAAATAATGCCGAATAACCTTGACCCACGGGCCCAGTCGCGATGTAGTTAGGCGTCGCAGGGGAACGAAAACAAGAACAGGTAGGCAAAATGAAGTTTCTGCGCCGCGCATTCAGTTTTGACAGGCTGATCGGGCTCACCATGCTTACGGTGTTTCTCGTTGTCTACTGGACCAATCCCTATCCTGTCGAGTTCTTACGTAACAAGACCTTCGATCTGTTTGAGCAAATTCATCCACGTCCTATTCCGGCTCCGGGAACGTCTCCCGTCATTATTATCGATCTTGACGAGGCAAGTCTGAACGAAATTGGCCAGTGGCCATGGCCACGCAACATTCTCGCCGACATGGTTCGAAATCTGTTCATTATGGGTGTCGGTGTCGTGGGCTTCGATATTGCATTTCCCGAACCTGACAGGATGAATCCGGCCGTTATAGCCAATTCCCTAGCGGGTATTGATGATGAAACCAGAGACAAACTGTCGCAACTGGCAGGCAATGATGAGGCCTTTGCCAACATCATCAGGCAAACCCGTGTTGTCATGGGGCAGGCGGCCTACTGGGAAGAACTGGATACGGCGAAAGGTCCTCCTGTCAAAAAGTCCGTAGCGGAAAGACGATTGAGCAAAGACGCCGTGGATCCGAAGTTACTGCTCCCGAACATTCCGTCGCTGGTTCGCAATATCCCCATACTGGAACAGGCCGCTGCCCATAAAATGGGCGGACACGGAATTCTCTCCCTGTTACCGGAACTGGACGGCATTGTCCGACGCGTTCCAACCATGTTTGTTTATGATGGCGGATATTATCCGGCGTTATCTATTGAAATGTTGCGCCTCGCGGCAGGGCGCCAGACCGTGTTGATAGAAACCACTTTTGCCGGTGTGAACGCCATCAAGATCGCCAAGGGACTGACAATACCCACCGACAAAATTGGCCGTGTGTATCCGTATTATTCGCGCAGCGACAAGGCTAAATACATCCCGGCAAAAGATGTCCTCAACGGTACCGTGGATCCCAGCCTGATTCAGGGTAAACTGGCGCTGGTAGGTACGTCTGCGGTAGGTCTGCTCGATATTCGAGCCATCCCCACAGAAGGTGTTGTCGCCGGGGTGGAGGTTCACGCCCAGGTGATCGAAAATGCGCTTGAACAAAATTTCCTGATACGGCCCAACTATGCCGATGCCGTCGAGATGGCGTTGATTCTGGCCGGTGGACTTCTGATGGTCATTCTGGTGCCGTGGTTTGGTGCCAAGTGGGCTCTGGTTATCTTCCTGCTGATTGCTTCAAGCGCCGGTGGCACATCGTGGTACATGTACATTGAGCATCGCATGTTGTTCGATGCGGTTTTCGCTGTTGGCTCAATTCTGTTACTTTACTCCACGCTGACGTTTACTGGTTACGCTCGCGAGGAAGCCAACAGGCGCCAGACGCGGGATGCATTTTCCAAATACCTGTCACCTGACATGGTTGCCAAAGTTGCTGAAAATCCTGACGAGTTAACGCTGGGCGGTGAAAGCCGTGAACTCACTTTGTTGTTCTGCGACGTGCGTGGCTTCACCACAATCTCAGAGCAGTTTGACGCCGTCGGTCTGACATCATTGATCAACAAACTTCTGACGCCGCTGACCAACGTCATTCTTGCCCGCCAGGGTACCATTGATAAGTATATGGGCGATTGCATCATGGCGTTCTGGAACGCACCTCTCGATGATGCCGATCACGAATACAATGGCTGCACGTCTGCACTGGCAATGCTGGGCGAGATGGGGCCGCTGAATGATCGTCTGGAACAGGAAGCCGCAGAGGAGGGGCGTAAGCACATCCCGTTGCTAGTGGGCTTGGGCCTGAACTCCGGTACGTGTGTTGTTGGAAACATGGGGTCTGATCAGCGGTTCGATTACTCCGTGCTCGGTGACCCGGTCAACCTGGCGGCCCGCCTTGAAGGCCAAAGCAAGAGCTATGGAATGAATGTCGTGCTTGGTCCCACGACTAACGAAGCGGTCGAAGACCGTCTGGCGACAATTGATCTGGACTTTATCCAGGTGAAGGGTAAGACATCAGGAACCTATATCTATGGCCTCATGGGTGACCTGGAAATCAAGAATAAGCCCGAGTTCATCAATGTGCAGACGAAAATACGAGAATTCATGGATACCTACCGGGCACAGAAATTTGATGAAGCTCTTGTGATGCTCAATGAAATTCGCATTCTTGGTAATGAAGAAAACAGGCCCTGGATTCTGGAAATCACACTGGATGTGGTGTGCGATCTTTATGAGGAACGCATTGCGGAATACAAAGAGACCCCCCCCGCTGCGGATTGGGACGGCGTCTTTATTGCAACGTCCAAATAGTTGTCCGCAATTTAAACTGTTGTTCGTGTCTATTTGCTGGTCATGACCCAGATGCCGTCCCAATTGGCTGGCGGGTCCGCTTTCAGGGTTTCGCACCGCTCGATATAGGTCTGCGCCAGTGCATCGCTTGGGTTTGCAGACATGGCTTCATTAAACTTCTTGATGGAATCGTCCCACGCACCGGCCCGGTACTTCGCGACACCTTCATTGAAATACCCCACCGTATCCATGAGGTTAGGGAAAGTCGTTTCATTATGATAATCAAGAACCTCATAGACACCAACAGGCTCTGTCTTGCCCTTGACCACCACCTGGTCCACGTCTCGCAGACGATAGGTACCCTTTAATTTTGCCTTGGTAAACTCACTGATCAGGATACGGGCGTGGTACTGCTTGCAAGCAGATTCAAGCCGAGCCGCCAGATTCACGCCATCACCAATCATGGTGTAATCCATACGTTTGGGCGAACCGATGTTTCCAGACACCACCATGCCCGTGTTCAGGCCGACACCATGATCAATCGCCATATCACCGCGGGCTTCGCGTTCCACATTCCACTCCCAGAGTTCGACGATCATGGCAATAGCCGCACGCACGCCCCGGTCCTCGTCATCGTCGTGCGATACTGGAATTCCGAATCCCGCCATCATGGCATCGCCGATAAACTTATCCAGCATGCCGCCTTCGCGGGTGATGCAATCAACCATGATGGTGAAATACTCGTTCAGCATTTGCACGGTGCCTTGAGCACCGAGGGTCTCTGTCAGAGTCGTGAAACTACGCACATCTGAGAACAGAACCGTAATCTCCGTACTTTTGCCACCCAGGAAATCGTCAGTTTGGCCATCACCCATAAGTTGATCGGCAATGCCCGGGTCCATGTATCGAGACATGGTGGACTTCATGCGTTTCTCCGAACTGATATCCTCAATCATGATCATGGAACCGAGGCGATCACCTTCCGTGTTTAGCAGCGGCAGGAATGTGGCGTTAATAGACATGGTGTCACCGCCGACATCGATCTCGGCATCCATCAGTTCGTCACCTTCCTGGGCCTCGTCCACCTGTTTTATCTTATCGATAACCCACTGGTTGGGTCCCTCAAAAAACTCTTCCGCTGTTTGCCCGATGATCTCGGTCACTTTAACTGCGAACAGAGTCAGGCCAGCCCGATTACAAGTAACGATCTTGCCATCTTCGTCCATGGTAATAACGGTGTTCGACATACTTTCCAGCATGCTCTCGTTATAGTTTTTCATGTTCTGGACGTCGTCAAACAGCTTGGCATTCTCGAGTGCAATCGAGACCTGCGCCGTGAAAGCTTTCAGGCGTTGCTCATCTTCCTCGGTAAACGGGCCTCCGCGCTTATTCAGTGCCTGCGTGACACCAATGACTTTGCCGGTCTTGTTGGCAACGGGGACACAAAGGATGGACCGCGTAAAATATCCGGTTTTCTTGTCAAAGGTGGGATTAAATCGCAAATCGGCATAGGCATACGGAATGTTGACGCTTTCGCCCGTGGTGAACACTGTACCGGCGATGCCCAGATGATTGGGCAGCCTGATTTCACCAATGGTGTCGCCCATGGCCACACGGGAAAACAGTTCGTTGGTTTTTTCATCGTTAATAAAAAGCGTCGAACGATCAGCCGTCAACATGCGCGTCGCTTCAGACATAACACGCTGCAACAACGTGCCCAGTTCGAGCTCAGACGTCACGTCCGAAACCAGATCCAGGAAGTGCATTTCCTGTTCCCGGGTCTTTTTCATCTTTTCCACATACTGGGTGCTTTGCAGCGCCAGTGTCGCTTGGGTGGTCATGGCTTCAAGAAGCTCCAGATCACCTTCGTCAAAATAGCCATCATTCTTGTTCAGTATCTGGATGACGCCAATGACGTCGCCGCGCACGGTACGCACAGGCGCACAAACAATGGTCTTGGTGTGATAGCCGGTGTTTTCATCAACCGTTTTGTTGAATCGTTCATCGGCGTACGCATCGTCGATGAGTTCACCGACGCCACTCTGAAAAACAGCACCGGCAATACCTGAGTTATTCAGAATACGAATTTCGCGCTGGAAATTGCCCTGGGCTACACGCGAATATAGTTCTTCGGTGAGCGGATCATTGAGAAACAACGTGCCACGGTCCGCGCCCAATTCCTCGGTTGTCATCTCAACCAGCGTACGCAAAATCTCTTCAAGTGATTCAAGTGCCGCTACCCGGTGCGAAACGTTGAGAAGCGTTTCCACCTGTCGCAAACGTTGTTCCGCTGCAGTACCGCTTCTGCCGCGTACGACCGTCGTGGGAGGTTCTGCCGTATCGCCGTCATCTTCCGGTGCCAGTGATGCGGCGGGTGATGCGGCGCTGACCACCGGTGCCTCATCCACGTTTTGTTCTATTGGCACAGAAACCTCTAGTTCAGGCGAATCATCTGATGCATTCGCGGACGCGCTATCCGGGTTCGCAGCCGGTAATATGGGAACGACGTTAGTGTCGTCCGCGACAGATTCAGCAATGCCTTGCGGTTTTGGCACAGCCTTTGGCTTCGGCGATGTCAGGCTTTTCACACCCGATTTAGTCGCAGATTTAGTAACCGGTTTTGCAGCTGATTCTTGGGTCTCGGTATCAGAGGGCGGGACATCGTTCGCCGTTTTCGGTAATGGTTTACCCTTGCCGGATGAACCAAGACGCCGAATAGCCGATCCCTGCTTTCCGGTACTCGCCAACTGCCTTGCCTTTCACACTATTTGCCACGCGCACTACTCGTCGTTTATGCGGGCACGTCAATTTGTGCCATCGTCTTAGTATAAAGCAAAAATATGATTAAGACTCACGATTTTCCAGTTCTTCCAACCGATCCCGTAAACTCGCAATTGTTTCGTGAAGCTGCTTGGTCTCATCGCGCGTCAGCCGCTGCAGTTCCTGATACTCGTCCTGATGGCGGATAGTCTCCAGTTCCAGTTCGTCACGTAGCGATGCGGCGGTTTGCCGTAATTGTCTGACCTCGTCCTGCAATTCCGATTGTACTTTCTGGACAGCCTCGTCTTTCTCCACGTGGGCGCGCTCAAGATGGTCACGAAGTTGGTTCGCTGTATCCCGTAGCTGCCGAATCTCCGATTGACCATCAGAAACGGCCTCCTGAACAGCAGTGCTTTTTTCGACAATAACGGCATCCATTTCTTCACGTATACCGGCAATGGTATCTCGTAACTGTCTGATTTCGGCAGCAGAATCAGCGCGCGCCTCCTGCACATCCCTTGCCTTGGCCGCATTCACTTCATCAAGCGAATCCCGCATTGCAGCAGCGGTGTCATGTAACTGCTTGACCTCACTGTTTCGCGAGGAGATTGCATCCTGAACGGCATTGGCCTTACCAGCCTGCAACGCCTCAAGCTCTTCGCGAATAGCCGCGATAGTATGATGCAATGTGCGAATATCACCCTGTGCGATAAGAAGCGGGTCTTCAGGCGTTTCTATCTGATCGTCGTCCATGCCAGCGTACCATTTTTTCGACCATGGGAATCACGAGTGAATTATGGCGTTTTTTGTCGGGATGTGTAGTCCTTCCTTTTGCTCACGTGATATCGTGATCAAATAATGGATCATCTTTGTCGCAATTGCGGTTTTCGCTGGCAGTCTGCAGTTCCTGAAAACGGGAAACTGCAGTTCGCCTGTCCTCAATGCCGTGGTCATCGGGTTATCAGTCATACTGAACTTACAACGCTATCTATTGCACATATTGACTGCGATGCATTTTATGCCGCCGTGGAAAAGCGCGATAATCCCGAAATTCGCGGCAAACCAGTGATTATTGGTGGTGGCAGACGTGGTGTCGTTTCTGCAGCGTGTTACATCGCCCGGATATCCGGTGTACGTTCGGCCATGCCCATGTTTCAGGCACGTAAACGCTGCCCGGACGCCGTAATTATACCGCCAAACATGAAGAAGTACCGTGAGGCCGGCAAACTGGTACGCATGCTCATGGAGTCCGTGACACCGCTTGTCGAACCACTATCTATTGATGAAGCCTTTCTGGATTTAGGAGGCACCCGGACGCTGCACGGAACCAGCCCCGCCGAAACACTGGTACATCTGGTCAACCGGATTGAGGAAGAAGTCGGGGTCACGGCGTCAATCGGCCTCAGTTATAATAAATCGCTGGCCAAGATCGCATCCGATCTGGACAAGCCCAAGGGTTTCGCGATTATCGGCGAAGCCGAAGCGCTCAATTTCCTCGACGACCAGCCCGTAGGGCTGATTTGGGGCGTGGGCAAGGCCTTGCGCAAGAGTCTTGGAAAAGATGGTATCACCAAGATCGGTGAACTGCGGCAGCTTTCTGAAACCGACCTCATCCGCTGTTATGGTGCCATCGGTAAGCGTCTTCACGAATTCAGCCATGGCCGTGACACGCGGCGTGTGGATCCCGTCAGTATTACCAAAAATGCCTCGTCAGAGACTACATTCAATGAAGACACCTCAGACGTGGGTACCATGGAACGTGAACTCTGGTTGTTATGCGAAACATTGTCGGCCCGCCTGAAAAAAGCGGAACTGGGTGGCGGAACAGTAACGCTGAAAATGAAAACGGCTGATTTCAAGACCGTTACCCGGAACCGGCAATTGCCTGTGCCGACCCAATTGGCAGAAGACATCTATCATACGGGACGAAGCCTGCTGGTTGACGTTGCCGATGGGCGTAAATTTCGCCTGATTGGAATCGGTGTGGCGAAACTCGTGCCCGCATCAGAAGCGGACTACGCCGACCTTGCAGACCCGGACAGAGAACACCGCGTGCGGGTGGAAACTGCTATAGATGCGCTCCGGGAACGTTTCGGGAAGGAGAGCGTTGCCAAGGGCAGGGGATTGAAACGTTAATGATCCGGCAGGGCGAACCTACCAGCTCAAGCAGTTTTCCAGCTCCTTGGTGTAATTTTCCTTCGTGTCGAGTTTTCCATTTCGATTGGCAAGTACACGATCGAATTCACGAAAAATCGAGCTGACCGACTGCTCGAGTTTGTTCTGTATTTTTTGGGCCGCCACTTCGTGGTTTCGATTGTGAAGGGGCTTCATCCTGTCGAGAGCACTGTACAGCGCACGCTCTATTCGGGGTGAAAACTCTGATAACGTGTCGTGAAACACGCCTACGTGGCGACGCTCGTGGTCCAGTATGGCATTGTACTGGCACGTACCCCGAGCGTATTCCCGGGCAACATAAACATCAATGCTGTTGTATTGAATGGACGCGGCGACGGATGCAACTTCAGAACAGTACCAACCATCCGGTAACTGGGCAGATCGCACAGTCACACCAATGCTCATTCCCCGGTCGGCAAGTGTCAGGCCCACTGGTGACCAACCAGCAACAGACTGCCCGTACGTCCTGTTTAGCGCAATCAGGTCATTTTTGCCCTTGTTGGTGAAGTATTGCGCTTGTCCCGGATTGACGGTGAAATCCACATAAGGTGTGTGCCCACTGGGCTCGCAGACCGATGCCGCCATTGCAGGGGACACAGATATTAAGCAGGCGAGGGAGAGAAAAATCGCATATCGCCGGCATTCCAAACCAGTTCGTAATTTCCACATATCGTGTGTGGCCAATCAAAAATTAAAATGACTTTCCCGTGCGGGAGGCGGTGACGCAACTAGCGCCTGAGTCAATGCCCAGATGACCACTTGTTCACCGTTTATCTTGATTTGAACGGCACTGGTGGCAAAACCAGTCCGCAAAGGAATGTACGACCGCCCCGCCAGTTCAACGCATTTACCAGAAGATATGAACCTGCCGGATTTAGCCCGATTGCCGTCCAGTTGGGCCTCGTAATAGTCTACCAGATCACCGCGGTCCCGACAGCCTACAGATTTCTCAGCAAACACACCCATATCATCCATCTGCTGGGCAATTGCCCAAGGGTTGGTGAACATCTGGCCCACTAACAATAGCGTGATGACCAGTAGTCGGCGTCGTATAGCCTGTGCTATTGATCGGTACAAAATGCTCTCTCCGCCGGTTTCACCGGGCTGGTGCGGGTATTCGCCTTATGATTATTACATAATATCACAGATGTCTTGCTGTTCGATCAAATTGGGGGTCACAAATGCCTGAAGTAACAGACGATTCCGCACAATACTCCCTGTACTGGACTTGGAACTCGGCTGGCATGAGCTGTCATGCGGCGCTGGAGGAACTCGGAGTCACCTATAATCTGCAGTACATAGAATTTGACGAGCCATGGCCCGAGGACTATCTGGCGATCAACCCACACCACAAGGTACCCACGCTGATTGATCATCATTCAGGTGATACAGAACAACTAGGTGCTCCATTGGTCGTATATCAGTCAGCCGCCATTCTCCTTTATCTGGCAGACAAACATGCAGATGTGGGACTCGTTCCGGCGGTTGGCAGCACTGACCGCGCAGCGTGTTATCAGTGGCTGTTTTTTTTGGCGGAAACACTTCAACCCGCCTACATGATGTATTTCTATCCACAACGACATACCCTTGATGTTAACGGGTATGAAGCCATTCAACAGAATGCCATAGCATTGATAGACGAACTTTGGGGCAGGCTGAACACTCAGATAGGCAACAACGAATTCCTGCTTGGCACCACAATGAGCGTTTGCGATCTGTTCTTGTTACCTATGGCGTGGTGGAGTAGAGATGGAAGTGAATTCAATACCCTAAGTGCCTACCCTAATGTTTTGAATCTGTTGAATCGGTTGTATAGAAGACAAGCTGTTCAGAACATGATAGCGAGCCACTGTCAGCAATCGTTTTAAGTGTCTACTCGGTAAGGGCAACGCCGCCAGAGAAGGAAAACACGCCGGATTTTGACATACCAATGACAAGGCAGCCGTCGCCCAGATTATAGATTTGCCAGGCACCCAGAAGAATGTGGTTATACCGTTTGATAGGTGTCAGTTTCTTTGTTCCACCCTTGATCTCGATGACACCTTTGCCTGCAGGGTCGGCAATGAGACGGTAACGCCCGGCTTCATCAGTTTTAAACTCTGATCCCTGGCAGACAAAGACATGGCGGTCATGATGAGCCAGTTGCTCCATACGCGCCACGACCTTGGCGAAGATGACGCATCGTTCCTGCACCTCTTCGTCAGTCGCATTTTTGCTCAAACCAACGAGTTCGCGACGGGAAAATTCTGTAAATACATACCCTTGCGGAATTCGGTACTGGTCTTCAATCTGCGAACAATTGTCAAAATCCCCGACCTGAAATCCCTCACTACCCGCCCGCTCGGCGATTTCATGGGCCATAGCTTCCTTGGCCTTGTTGATCTCTGACATAAGAGCCTGTTCGGCCGACATGGAAGATCCGGACATTTGCAGACCTGCTTCGAGGAAGTACCAACCCAGCAATCCGACAACGGGCAATACGATCAGCACCACTACGCTGACAATGAAGCCCTTGCCCATCCCCTTTTTCTTTGCCATTGCTTACAATTCCTATCATACCATGCGCTGTACTCGGTGATAACTGGCATGAGAAATGCTCGTATCACGTAAATTATACCACAAATGACCGTAAAAAATTAGTAAACGCCCTGCGCAAAAATCCAATATCCCTAGAAGGAGTCATTTTCTCATGCCACGTTTTTTCGAACCTGATCTGGGCACGAATCCGGATGACCCTTTTGCCCGTGATGCGGAGAATAAATTGATTAGACGCAGTTACTGGCTCGACTTAAGCGATACGTCACTTGTTCTAACCCTGAACCAGGGCATAGGGGCCAATCTGACCAACGAGCAGAAGCGCACGCATCTAGTCGATTTGGGCCGGGATCACCTGATTGACCAGGTCTGCGTACAGGAAATCCTGCCGCCAGAATCGGTATGACTGCTACACTGAATCATTCCGCATGAGTATCAACAGAAAAGCGATCCTGCTCATGGCACTTGCGATGAGTGCACTGGCGACAAATGATGCCATCATGCGTTGGGTTGGCAGTGGAATGCCGGTCGGTGAAATGATCGTGTTTCGTGGCGTATTTCTGATTGGATTCCTGTTCGTTGGTGCACGCTTTGCTTTTCATCAAAAAATCAGTTGGCACCAGATGTGTCATCGCTGGTGCATTTCACGTGGCCTGGCGGAATTGGGTGCAACATATCTGTTTCTGACCAGCTTGTACCTGGTCCCAATTGCCACGGCTACAACCTTGGTGTTCACATCGCCTATCCTGCTGACCGCCATGTCACGGTTCATCTTTCACGAACAGGTCGGGCCCTGGCGTTGGACTGCCGTGTTTGCCGGCTTTGTTGGGGTCATGCTGGTAACGGGATCCGGCAGCGACGACTGGGACCCGGCACTCCTCATGCCTCTTGGCGCTGCCGTCCTGGTCGCTCTCCGTGATGCCAGCACTCGCCTTGTAGCACCCGATGTATCATCCGCATCCGTCACCATGTCGACTGCAGTCATTGTCGGTCTGGGCGGCATTGCCAGCTATGCCTGGGGTTGGAACATCGCCAGCAGTACAGATGTTGGCTGGCTGGCATTGGCAGGGTTTATCATAGCCGTATCCTTCTTCAGCTACGTCATTGCCATTCGCATTGGCGAAATGTCACTGATCGCACCTATTCAGTACATTATTATCCTGTGGGCAGCAGGTTATGGATGGATGATCTGGGACGAGATACCCAGTCTGCGCGCACTGTGCGGTGGCGGCATTATTATCGGTTCAGGTTTATTGATTCTGTATCGGGAGCGAGTCGCCGGATACCGCAAACGCACAGCAACTGGTGCGCTATAGGTAATTTGTACCTGATGGAGCCTCTCGTCAGACAGCTATACGAACCGGATCCATACGTGCGCACTCTACGGCAATCATGCTGAGAACGGCTTCGTTCTCCTCGAGAGTAAGGCCGACATAGTTGTCATCAATCCAGGCAATCTCACAAAGAATATCGCTGAACAAATTGATCTTCAGTTGTCCCGGATCACCGGTTAACATGGTAAAACCCATGGCAGCAACGGCATCAAGCTTGATCTTGGCACCGTCTTCGGACATATCGAACAGTTCACCGGTCAGGCAACGACCGTTTATCTCCAGTCCAATAGGTACCATGAGGGGGAAACGTTCGTGTTGGCGACGATTTGACATGACAATTATCTCATTCTGGTTTCTGAAAGCCCATTCTGGGTGATCTGCCATGATGACCGGCAAGGTGTTACCAGAACGTTAATAAACAGGGATCGGAGTTTTCTGTTCCGCCGTAGCGGCGATCGCGGTATATTTTCACCTGACCGGTGATTCTCCGGTAACAACGTAAATAAGGGTGAAGCAAGTATGACCAAAGCCAGGGCACGCGAACGGGCAAAGGCAAAGGCCATCCAGAAACTCAAAAAAAAGCTGGTAAATGCGAAACAGCCGGATACGGAAAACCATCCCGGTCAGTTTGATCCGGGCGACACATCCGTATCGGGCCCCACCGATAACGCCGGTACCAAGAATTTTGCAGCAGCAACGCGGGGCTCAGCACGCTCACGGTAGTATGCCGCTCAGGGCCTTGACCTACGTCAAGGCTTTGAACCACGAATTCAGACATAATGTCCCCATGGAAATCCATTGAGGAGATTCTGTCATGTTTAATAAAATTGCTGTTGCCACTGATGGCTCCCCTGCTGCTATGAGGGCGGTTCAGGCCGCTGCTGATCTAGCAACGCGGTATGACTCCGAGGTGACGATACTCCATGTGTTATTGCATGGAGAGCCGCCGGAGTCCTTAAAACGGCTGGCCAAGATCGAACATATTGTGGATGACGACACGAAAGCTCAGATCGCTTTTGGTGACGTGCCCTGGCAGACAATGACGGCCGCTGTAGAAGCGCACGAGGACAGTTTAAACGAACAGGTTATCGTATCCATGGGTGATAGACTGGTTGAGCAGGCCAAACAAAAATGCCGCGAACGGGGCGTTGACAAGATTGGAAGCGAGGTTCTCTCAGGCGCGTATGCAGAACAGATTGTCGCAGGTGCGAAACGCAATGGTGCGGATCTCATTGTTCTGGGTGCCCGCGGGCTCGGACCCGTTGAAAGCCTGATCATGGGCAGCGTTTCCCAAAAGGTTACTCGCGTCGCAAACGAGACATGCATGATCGTCAAGTAAACAAGACAGAATTCTTGCTTTAGTTAACTGACGTAAAGGAGTTTTTGAGATGGTTGAAAAATCTGACCTAACACCTGCAATCCCCGATTGGTGGTCACAATTCTACACCCCGGTCCGACAGTTTGGTGAACGTGTCGCCGAATTCTTTTCGCCCAGTTCGGAAGCCGCTTCAACGCCGGACGATTATGAGATTTCTGTCGAGTTACCCGGCGTCAGCGACGATGATATCAGCGTCGAAGTTCATGATGGTCGACTGACAATCGCTGGCGAAAAACGATCATCCCAGGAAAAAAAGGGGAAGAACTTCTACTTTTCGGAACGCACCTATGGCAGTTTTCATCGTGCATTTCGTCTGCCGGAAGATGCGGATTGCGAAAAAGTACTGGCGTCGCACAAAGACGGTGTGCTGACGGTAAAAGTCGCGCGGTTGGCAACGAGCGCGCCCAAGCCCAAAAAGGTCGAAGTCGTACGGGCATGAAACTACCAGGCAGATGATAAGCAGCGATGGGGCCACGTGTTGGCTTTGTCGTTGCCCGTATTCAGTGCGCCATAAGCACAGGCATTTGGCCAGCATTCACAATGTCGTTGGTAACGCCACCAAACACTGACTCCCTGAGGCGACTGTGACTATAGGCACCCATCACCAGCAACTGTGCGCCGCCTTTATGAGCTTCGTCTTGCAGCCGTTTGGTTATGTCGGCACCATTGAGCGCAAACATGTTTGCGTGCGCATTGATGCCGTGCCGCTCCAGCGATTCTGCGAAGGCGGTAACGTCCTCAGGTTTCACCTGATCGCAAGTTCCGGCGACAACCGATACGCTGTCTGCTGCTTCAAGCAGTGGCATGGCGAGCGAAACGGCTCGAGCAGCCTCACGGGTTCCGTTCCATGCGATCGCAATTGACGTAATCGCCTCGGGTGACAGACTCGAGGGGACGAGTACCACTGGCTTGCCAGTGTCCAGTAACGCCGTCTGGATCAGGGTTTCCTCATCGAATCCAGCGTTATCACCACTACGTACCATACAGATCACGTCGGCCATCCGTCCCGCTCTGGCCAGACTTCCGGACATATCGCCGATTGCCTCCACATACGCTGATGTGATGCCATTGATCTCTGTTGAGTCACTCACTTCTGTCACGCCCGTTTCCTGTAGCCAGGTCGTGTAACAGGATTTTGCCTGCTCACGTGCATATCCAATCTGTTCGTTGGCCGACAGGATAAGTGAGTCAATCATGCCAGTACTCAGGTCATACCCAATGTGAGGAACCATGACGTCCTGTGGATCTCGGTGTAGAAACAGGACCTGAATATGTGATTTCGATGGGCCCGCCAACGTCATCGCGGCATTCAGTATGGGTCTGTCTGAATCGCTTCCAGTCACCGGGGCAAGGATAATCCTGTACGACATGTCAATCTCCTCAAATGAACTGTAATTCAGGTGAGTCTAGCGTCTTACTGCCGGTATAGAATTGATCCGCATCAATTGCTCATGCTTAATGGAGCTATATAACATACCGATCCCCAGGTTTCATACAGCGACAAATATATGACAACGCCACCAACCCTGAAACGCAGTCTAACCTTACCCATGCTCGTTCTGTATGGGTTAGGCACTACGATTGGTGCCGGAATATACGCTTTGATCGGTGAGGTCGCGGGTGTCGCTGGCATGCAGGCCCCTATCTCGTTTCTGCTCGCTGCGGTCATGGCAGGACTGTCTGCTTTCAGCTTTGCAGAGCTTGCCAGCCGATTTCCTCGCAGCGCTGGTGAAGCCTTTTACACTCAGGAAGCATTTGGCATTCGCGCGCTGGCCCTCATCATTGGACTCATGGTGGTTTTTGCCGGTGTCGTTTCCTCGGCTGCCATCGTCAATGCATTCGTCGGCTATCTACATGAGTTTGCCGCCATACCCCGCGAGGTGGCAATCGTCGGGATCGTTGTCGTGCTGGGGGCCATAGGCGCATGGGGGATTCGTGAATCTGTTGCTGCCGCAGGCCTTGTCACAATCGTCGAGATTGCGGGTTTATGTATGGTGGTGTGGGCAGGGGGTGGAGAGCTCGTCCACTTACCGGCCGCGATCCCCGCGATCCTGCCAGACCTGAAATGGGCGTCCTTTGCTGGCGTGATGGCAGGCGCAATACTTGCTTTTTTTGCTTTCATCGGTTTCGAGGATATGGTGAACGTCGCAGAAGAAACTAAAGACCCAACGCGCATTCTGCCGCTTGCCATAGTAATAACACTGGTCGTTACCACGCTGCTTTACATGATGATCAGTACGATCGCTGTTCTCAACGTTCCGCAGGATCAACTGGCCAGTCACGAAGCACCACTGGTGTTGATCTATGAGATCGGGACAGGTCGGTCGGCGCACATTCTGCCGATAATCGGCATCATCGCGGTTTTGAACGGGGCGCTCGTCCAGATCATTATGGCGTCACGGGTACTTTATGGACTCGCGAGTCAACGGCTGCTTCCTAAAACTGTGGCTTCCATCAACCCGCGTACCCAAACACCGCTGGTGGCAACCGGCATCGTAATACTTGTGATTCTTGTGCTTGCACTGGGTTTTGGGCTGGCAGCGTTGGCCGAGGCCACCTCACTGATTACGCTCACCATTTTTTCGGTGGTTAATGCGGCGTTGATCAGGATACGCGTGCGCGATGGTCGAGTTCGTAATTGTACAAGTTACCCGATCATTGTTCCTGTGCTGGGATTTCTGGTCAGTTTCGGGTTCCTGGTGTTGGGTCTCACAAACTAAGCGATCAATGTTTTGGTCAGGTTGTGCAATCAATACAGGTGGCGGCATAAGGCAAAGCCTCAAGGCGTTTGTCATCAATTGGAGCATGACAGACAGTACAGGCACCGAACGTGCCCAAATCCAGCCGCTTAAGTGCCGCGTCGATCTGCGCAATCTCCTGCAGCGCCACATTCCCAATATCCTCAAGCACCTCGTCATCTTCGTTTTCCGTGGCCCGGTCTTCCGCGTCGGCACTGTCGGGTTCACGGAGCATGGCGTCAATTTCACTGATTTTCTCTGTCAGTTCCTGCTGGCGGGCCACAAGCCCGGCTCTGATGTTCTCTTCGCTGGTCATCACTTCACCTCAACCTTTCGGATCATTGAGGTTCCAATTGTGACATGACAGTATCAGTCCAACCTTGAGTTAGATCAAATACG
>JAJFID010000039.1 GCA_021775325.1 Rhodospirillales bacterium | reverse complement strand
CAGGCAGCTGAGGCGCTTCATCTAGGCAACCAGTTCCATAAGCCGCCGGGCGCGGTCGGAGTGAAAACATAACTCAACAAAGCGTTCATGTTCATCGCCGATGGCCTCACCGATACCACTCACGACATGCGCCGGATATCCAAGTTGCTGCATGATGGCGTTGTGCGGAATAGCCCTGATCTGACGAGGGTTCCCACGGTCCACGGGATTGGCTATTTCATGCTGGCGGATGGATTTACGTGAACCCGTCGTAAACAGCAGGTTTGTGCCAAAACACCCAAGGGCGGAACGATAGTCATCGTCATTGAAAAGGTGTTCCTGGAACGTCTTCAAATGGAGGAAGAAATCGAGACTGAAGTCCGTATCACGATAGAAGACATCGTTCTGTACGTTCGGTATTTCCGGCTCATCCAGCGCTGGTACGGAACGCGCGTTTTCGAGAATGCCGCACAGTGACGCCTTTGCCAGTAACGGGTTTTCAAACAACAGGTAACCGTCGCCGCCCTGAAAGCTGGTTTCATGTTTGAGCGCCACGCCAATACGCGAGAACTGATGTCGTGCGCGCGGCGACATGACATAGTTAAAACGATCACCAAGGCTGCCTGGATGGGCACCACGGCCCATGGATTCGCCATGGGTGTTAAAGAACAGAACCTCAATGCCGCTCATACCCTGATTGCCCAGCATTCGGGCGAGCTTGATCTGCAAACGCTCAATCGCAAGCGTTGCGGGGATTTGACCAATAAAGCGACCGGCATCAGAAAAACCGGTCTGGAGAGCCATTCTTCCCCGTAAACGCACGTACCTGAGATAATGCTCATTATCCAGCAATTGATCGAGAATGCGTACACCGCGTTCAAGGGCGGATGGCGTTTCAAACAGAGGTGATATGTCAATGCGATGGTCAACATTAAACAGACGCGCAAAGTACAGCGCGACCAGGACCGTGACGGCCGTTTCGCATTCTGCGATCAGGAACCGGATCGGTGTATCCGTATCGATGTGTTTCAGTATCTGCGCGATAAGAACGAACTGACGCACAGCCGTTGATTGTTCATGCATCAGCGTGCTGAAGTTAACCTTGTGTGGATCCACGTCCATGATCAACTGGTTAAGTCTGGACAAACCCATGCGGCTACTGATGCCGTCTTCGTCTGCCAGTTCCAGCATGCGTGTAAAACCGTTATGCAACTGGGTGCCGTTGATCCGAAAGTGAACATGTGCCGTTCCGAGTCCGAGCGTCTTCATTTCTGATCGCAACAATACCAGCCTTATCTGTTCTTCGGGTTCACCCACCACAGCAACGGCTTCATCAATCAACTGAACAAAGTGATCGACCGATGCGACTTTGCCATCCTGTGCGGCCGCAGTCAGGGCATTGGCGGCGTCAGCCAGATACACCGGATCCTCCACCGGGCCGCTAAAACGCTGAATGTGCCCCTGGGTATCATCAAGTATTTGGCGAATGGCGGTGATGATGTCACTGACTTCAGGTGCCGGTACGGTCGCGGCCACGGTTTCAGCCTGAGTCAGATATCGTTCCAGTTGCGTGGCTTTTTCCTGTAGTTTCAACTGAACCATCTGCGGCCAGCCAATATCGGTCCTGCCGTCCAGATCATAACCGACCCAACAGGCAACACTTAAAGGGCTCAGATCAAGTGTGGTCCACCGTGTGGGCCACAGGGCACGCGCGCGATCAAGAACCCGGTGACCGACCCAATGCATAGCCGCCTGAAGGCGCTCGATAGCAGCCTGAGCCTGTTTGTGCTCGTCACCCAACTCGATGCGGGCATCGGGAATATGGGATAGCGCGCTCAGCTTGCCAGCGGCCTCATTATCCATACCGCCGGGCTGGACCGCGAGATCAGCCATAATCGTACGCAGCCCCCGTGACATACCGAAAGTCGGATGTGCGGTGAATACGGCACCAACCCGCGGATGGGTCCAGAATGCGGCGAAATCCTCAAACTTGGCCGGGCCATCTTCTGTTATGGCTGTCGACTCAATGATGGTGTGCAGGCGTGCCTCAACGTCGGACTCCCCCTTGTCTGCGCCAACATAGGAACCCAGATGCCGGGCCCGTTCAACAAATGCGCGGTCGCTCAACTGTTTGGCAATAGCAGCTAAATGATCAATGCTGGTTTTCCCGGACTCCAGATCGCGCGAGAGAAGAAACCCCAAGTGGGCTGTTGGGTTGAGGTCAGGGTCGTCTTGCACGGCATTTCTGAGCGCGCGCAGGTCGTCCACATAACCTTCCAGGCTTGATTCAGTGTCTTCAAACGAGATATCGGGTGCCGTCGTACCTTGCGGATCTGTCATTGTGCATTCCCTTAGGGGCAGCGTACGCGCACTGCGTCATGAATTCCTGACAGCTAGATACCGTCAATGGCCATGATTCGGCAACTACCCTGACGGGGTTGCCACCCACCTGACAGGGTAGGGTGTCTCCCAAAACGAAAGAAGCCCGGCAATGCCGGGCTTCTTAAAACTTCTTCCAAATTCTCGACTGGATCAGAAAACGTTCTGAGCCGAGACCATGGCAAACAACATGGGAAATGAAAGCAGGGTGTTGGTCCGCGAGAACAGCATGGCGGTACGGGCCGATGCAGCCTTGGTATCAGCATCGACCTCTACCATACCCAGTGCGCGTTGCTGGTTTGGCCAGATAACAAACCAGACGTTAAACCACATAATAATACCCATCCACATGCCAATGCCGATAGCTGTGTTCTTCGGTACATCGAAGCCTTCGGATGCGCCCAGCGTAAGAGCGTCGACCACATAGCCGTTCATGGAAGCCAGGATCAGACCGGTAATAATGGTGCCCATGGCACCCCAGCGGAACCACCACAGGGCGGCCGGTGCAATGACCTTGCCGATGGCGGGTTTCTGCTCATCGGGGATATTGGGCATATTGGGGATTTGGACGAAATTGAAATACCACAACAGGCCAATCCACATGA
>JAJFID010000380.1 GCA_021775325.1 Rhodospirillales bacterium | reverse complement strand
CCACTGCTGTGCGTTGCGCTGACGCCCGTCTTTTTTCGCAGTCGAATTGACAAGGTCGGCGCAGAGGTCCGCGAGGCCTTTGGTTTACTGTCTTCCCACACCGTGGAAACGGTACAGGGCCTGACCGAGGTTCTCAATTTTGAAGCAGGGAAGACACGCCGCGCAGAATTCCTGAGCATGGTCGACTGGTTTCAGGAAACCCGGCTGCCATTTGTGAGCGGCAATACGTTCCGGCAGGTGTTTGTCGATGTGGTCACGGGCTTTGGTGTGTTGAGCGTTATTCTCACGGGCACCTATCTGGTCAATGCAGGAACCGTCGACGGTGCCTACATGCCGCTGCTGGCATTGGTGTCCATGGCAGCATTCCTGCCGGTTGCGGAAATTGCAGACGTTGGCCGCGAGCTCGCGAATACGCTGGGCTCAACCCAGCGATTGAAGGCCGTTTATGATGAAGAAGTCGTCATCACGGACGGTGACAGGAAAATTGAAGTGGCGGCGACCGGCCCTGATGGCGGTGACAGTGGCGGTATCGGCATCCGTTTTGACGACGTGACGTTTGCGTACCCCAATACAAAAGAGCCCGCCCTTGACCGGGTATCTTTTGAAATAGCGGCGGGCAAGACCGTCGCACTGGTCGGGCCGTCCGGTGCCGGCAAGAGCACCATCGCACAACTCCTGATGCGGTTCTGGGACCCGCAATCGGGCACTGTATCCATGCAGGGGGTTAATCTTCGCGATTACAAACTCCGGCAGTTGCGCCAGACGACGGCACTGGTCCAACAGGATACCTATCTGTTCAACGACACGCTTTTGGGAAACCTGCTGATCGCCAACCCGCAGGCAACAGCAGAACACGTCGAGCAGGCCCTGGCCCAGGCATCCCTGACGGCGTTTGTGGATGCGTTGCCCGACGGGCTGCAAACCTATGTGGGTGAACGCGGTTTCAGTCTGTCCGGCGGACAGCGACAACGGGTCGCCATTGCACGCGCTTTCCTGAAGGATGCACCCTGTCTGATTCTGGATGAGGCAACATCTCATCTCGACTCCATCAGCGAACGGACAGTCCACGATGCCTTGTCCAAGCTGATGGTCAACCGGACCACACTGATTATCGCGCACAGGCTGTCGACCATCAAAAATGCGGATATGATTCTCGTTCTGGATCAGGGCCGTATCGCGGAAACCGGCACCCATCAGGAGCTGCTGTCAAGAAACGGATTGTATGCAGACCTGGTCAACCACCAGATGTCGGCGGGGGTCAGGACGGCTGCGGCGTAAGGAAGGTGTTGGGCCGGGATCAGATTCTCTCAAAACATCCGTAATGTGTTGCCGAGCGGACGTTACGCCGAATTCCGGCAGGTTTCTGCAACTGACCCCAAGTAGAAACATTGTCGTCAAGAGTTAGCTAAGAATTAAGGCGTTACAAAATCCATATTGATGATATCAATTGTGTCGCCGCGACTCGAATCAAACCCAATAGCGCCGACGATTAATCTCGACAAGAGCTGCAGATTCTCATCCGTATGCGGTTGTAGGAGTACTTGACCATCCGAGTCAGTCGTCCTTATGTAGTCTATCAGAACAGCGGCTGAACGCTTAGCCACCTGCCCTCTATCAGTAAGTTCTGCCGAGACCTGCACCCTCACCGCTCCAACACCAACTACCGGTTCCAATAATTGCACTATCTCCGCTGACTTACGAATTTCGTAAACGCGACGCATATCCATGAGTTCGCCACTGCCCACCTTTGGGGTGCAGCCAAGTAGACCAAGAAAAATCACTAGTGACCCGGCAAACAATTTGAGTGAAGGCATATCGTACACCTACTGCGATTTGATTTATCGTATGACCATTAACTCTATGGCACTTTTCACGATAGAAAAGTTAAATCTTACTCTCGCCAGACTGAACCATCGTCAGGTCAGTGCAGAATGCCTGCTTATGGCTGAGGCTGTTGAAAAAGTCCTCTTCCGGCGTATGGCGCGGAAATCCTTGTCCACTGGTTTGCTCCATGCATCATGGATAGGGATTGGCAGAAGAGCCTAAAGCCTCGTCCTGACAACGCGTAGGACCGTGAAGGTGACTTCTGGAGCCATTCGTCGCTTGCAGATTAAATTGGGCAAATTCTCGCGCCACCCTCCAGCCGACTTTTTCAACAGCCTCGGCTATTAGCAGAAGTGATTAACGCTCTCCAGATTTGTCCGCTTTTGTGCGGTGTGCGGCAGTCCCGCGTCCTCACTTTATGCGCCAAACCACAAACAAAGAGGGTGGATACCGGGTTCCGCGACGAAGCACGAAACCGTCTATCCTGATTGCGAAAAGCGCTCGTTTCCTGAAGGCGGCATGAGAATTCAGGCTTCATCAGGAGTATTCTGGAAATTTCTGGTTTCAGGCCTTGCAATGCAAATGAAATGCGACTATGTTCCTATAAAGTGAATGTAGCGTTCTTTTCCATTGTAAATATGCAAACTTGGACACTGTTCCTGATCCGGAACAAATAATGACCGTGATTTGTTAAGTTATTGATTTTGAACAATTGTTGGGAAAGTAGACACCGGCGTCTCGTTATCGTCATCAAATGTCTACAAAACGCGTAAAATCAATGGCTTACGAGACGAAAACCGGGTCTGAATCCCCTGTCTGGCGGGATAAATGTCTGCAAATGTAGTCACGATGTCTACAGACTGCAGATAAAGTAATGATTTCAAGTATTTACGGATCGGGGGCCGATGATCAGGAAACCCCTATCAGGGATCGCGGCTGAGACCTTTTTCTGCCAGCGCATCCAGATAAGTCTGCCACATAGCATCGCGATTGAGGCCAAACCGGTACAGAATGTCCCAGGTAAAGATGCCGGTATCGTGCAGGTCATCAAACTTGAGGCGGACGGCATAGTTGCCGACGGGTTCCACCGCCATGATGCCCACGTGCCGACGGCCGGCGACGACGGTTTTCTGCGACGGGCTGTGCCCCTGCACATCCGCGGACGGGCTTTCCACCCGCAGCAGCTCGGCCGGGATGGTAAAGGTGTTGCCGTCTTCAAACGTCACTTCCAGGGCCTTTTCTTCGCGCTTGAGCCGGATTTCCGTTGGCTGGACCTTGGTGCCAAAGTTGTTCTGATCCTGAGTAGCACTCATGGGCGACGGCTTGAAATCGGTGTGGGTGTATCGTCGTCTCCCAAGGGGCGGGCTTCGTCGGGCAGCATGATCGGGATGCCATCGCGGATGGGATAGGCGAGCCCCGCGCGGGCACTGATCAGTTCCTGATTTTCTGCATCATAGGACAAGGCACCCTTGGTCAGCGGGCAGACCAGGATTTCCAGCAACTTGGGGTCAACTTTTCGTTTTGTCATGGACTCGAGTCCTCCAATCCATCAGTGCCGGATTGTACTATCGCTGCTATCGCCGTGCAGAGACAGGTTCATGAGATCGCCCAGCAGCGCACCGCGCGCCGCCGTATCGGCGCATTCCAGCAGGGCCTGCCGTTCACTGGCTTCAAACGGGCACAACATGGACAGTGTGGTGACAAGGGCCGTATCGCCGGCGCTCTCAACGGCGTTCCAGTCGGCCTCGATACCGTTGGCCGCAAAATACGCCTGGACCGCCGCCAACAGACCATCCCGGTCTTCCAGTGAGCCAGCTTCTTCTTCCAGGTCTGTCCGGAATGGCGCGAAGTCCGGTACAACACACCGGTATCCATTGATCAGCGGCATCTCCTCGCGAATGATAAACCGGCTGATACCCAGTAGTGTAATGGTAAAGCGGCCATCGCCCGACTCGGCAAAGGAAATGATTCTGCCGGCACAACCCAGGACGTAAATCTCCGGCTCGCCCTCCGGCGATTCAACACCGGCTAGGCGGGGCTGGACCATGCCGATGGTACGGCCATTACCCAGCGCGTCTTCGATCATACTCAGATAACGCGGTTCGAAAACGTTCAGCGGCAGTTTTGCGCCCGGCAACAACAGCACACCGGCCAGCGGAAACACGGGCAGGACATCAGGCAGGAAAGGCGGCGCAACACCGTCCGATCCACTGTGCTGATTGCCACTGGACATGCTCATGAGAACAGCACGGAGGACAGTTTGCGCCGCCCCTCCATGGTCGACTCATGGGTGTGGCCCAGCGCTTCAAAAATCTTGAGCAATTGTTCGCGGGCGGCCTCGTCATTCCAGGTCCGGTTACGGCTGACAATTTCAACGAGTTGATCGATGGCGTCATCATTTTTGCCAGCTCCGTACAGGGCCATGGCCAGGTCAAACCGCCCCTGATGATCGTCGGGGTTCTGCTCAACCGCCTGACTCAGGGCCAGGGTATCATCGGCACCGCCACCGGCCTGTTCGGCCAGCTCCAGGGCCGCCATGGCGGCCGCAACATCCGGGTTTTTCTGAAGCTCCGGGGTCATGCCGTCAAACATGTCACGGCCCAGATCCATATCACCCGTCGCGACGGAACA
>JAJFID010000379.1 GCA_021775325.1 Rhodospirillales bacterium | reverse complement strand
GTGATAACATCGCCATGGAAGTCAATCTGATTGCGCCGATCGCCATGGACGAAGGTCTTCGCTTCGCCATTCGTGAAGGTGGCCGTACCGTTGGTGCGGGCGTGGTCGCGTCAATCATCGAGTAATTGTGTGATTTATCGGTGCCCTCCCGGGGGCACCGGAATCCCGCTTGGTAAATAAAACAGGCGGAATCACACGAAAAAGGTTGCAGGGGTATAGCTCAGTTGGTAGAGCGGCGGTCTCCAAAACCGCAGGTCGCGGGTTCGAACCCTGCTGCCCCTGCCAATTTTGGCAAGAAATCGGTGCATTGAACTCATTGCGTTGGTTTGAGAACTCAAAAAGAGGCACGGATCATCACCATGGGCGTGATGAGGCGGGGCTTTGTCGTATGTAAGATGCCCGGAAACGTGTTTCCGGGTCAAAAGACTGGATCAGTATTTCAACATGGCGAATATCAACCCCGCACAGTTCATCAAGGAAGTTCGGCAGGAGACCTCCAAGGTCACGTGGCCGACCCGTAAGGAAACCGGTATTTCCACGGCCATGGTGTTTGTCATGGTGATCGTTGCCGCGTTGTTTTTCCTGCTGGTTGATTGGGTTCTGAATTCCGGCGTCAAGTTACTATTCGGTTTCGGAGGTTGATGATGGCGGCTAAGTGGTACGTTGTGCACGCATATTCAGGATTTGAGAAAAAGGTTGCTCAGTCCATTGAAGAGCAGGCGTTGCAGGCAGGCATGGACGACATGTTTGAGCGTGTTCTTGTGCCCACAGAAGAAGTTGTGGAAATGCGCCGCGGCACCAAGGTGAATTCCGAACGCAAGTTCTTTCCGGGCTATGTTCTGGCCAAGATGGAATTGACAGATGAAACATGGCATCTGGTCAAGAACACACCAAAGGTAACCGGCTTTCTGGGGGGGCAGGGACGTCCGCACCCGATCAGTGAAGCCGAGGCCCAGCGCATTCTTAATCAGGTCGAGGAGGGCATTGATCGTCCGAAACCCTCTGTTACGTTTGAAATTGGCGAGCAGGTCCGGGTCTGTGATGGTCCGTTCAATTCCTTCAATGGAAACGTTGAGGAAGTCGATGAAGAGCGCGCCCGTCTGAAAGTTGCTGTTTCCATCTTTGGCCGCGCGACGCCGGTGGAACTTGAATACGGTCAGGTCGAGAAACTCTGATCAGAAATACCGGTTTGGTGCCCGCTGGGCCCGAATCGGAAGGTGTGGGAGGTCAGCCATGACCGGACCACGCACTCAGCCGCTTCCGCTGAAAAATGGAAGTATGTTGCCGACCCGCAGAACTAGACTGTGTGCCGGGTATTTGAAAATGAAAGACTGAGGAATAAAATGGCAAAGAAAGTAGCAAGCTATATCAGGCTGCAAGTGCCTGCCGGTGCGGCAAACCCGTCACCGCCAATCGGTCCGGCCCTTGGCCAGGCTGGTTTGAACATTATGGAATTCTGCAAGGCGTTTAATGCTGAAACGCAGAATCTGGAACAGGGCATGCCCATTCCGGTGGTTATCACTGCTTATGCGGACCGTACGTTCAGCTTTATTACCAAAACACCGCCCGCCAGTTTTCTGCTGAAAAAAGCGGCGAAAATTGACAAGGGCGTGTCAAACCCCAGCCGTGAAATGAACGGCAAAGTCACCATGGCTCAGGTGCGCGAAATCGCCGACGTCAAAATGGTTGATCTGAATACCACGGATGTGGACCAGGCCGCGAAAATGATCGCCGGTACGGCCCGCTCCATGGGCATTGAAGTGACGGGGGTATAAGACGATGGCAAAATTTGGAAAACGCACACGCGCGGCAAGGGAAAACGTTGATCGCCTGGCCACATACGGGATCGATGAAGCCGTAAAAATCGTCAAGGGCAACGCCACAGCCAAATTCGATGAGACTATCGAACTGGCCGTCAATCTGGGTGTTGATCCGCGTCACGCCGATCAGATGGTTCGTGGCACGGTGGCATTGCCGCACGGTACGGGTAAAACGCTCCGCGTCGCCGTCTTCGCCCGTGACGCCAAGGCCGAGGAAGCAAAAGAAGCCGGTGCTGATCTGGTTGGTGCTGAAGATCTGGCTGAACAAATCCAGAAAGGCGAGGTCGAATTCGACCGCTGTATCGCAACGCCTGACATGATGGCCGTTGTCGGACGCCTTGGTAAGGTTCTTGGTCCCCGTGGCCTGATGCCTAATCCCAAGCTGGGTACGGTTACACCTGATGTTAAGGGTGCCATTGATGCGGCGAAAGCCGGTCAGATCGAGTTTCGTGTTGAAAAAGCCGGTGTTATTCATGCGGGCATCGGCAAGGCGAGCTTTTCTGAGAAAGCTATTGCCGAGAACGTCAACGCCGTCATGGACGCGCTTGCCAAGGCCAAGCCAAGCGGATCCAAGGGGACTTATATGAAGCGCGCGAGTCTCAGTTCCACCATGGGACCGGGCGTAAGTCTTGATCTTGGGGAAGCTGTCAGTTAATACAGCACCCTTGTTAATGCCTTGCAGGCGTAAACTTGCAAGGTTGCAGATGCCCGGCAGACGAATTCCTGCCGGGTTGGTAAAGACAGCCAAGCTGTCTTTAACCTGTCCGAGACCGTAGGCGTTTCCGAAATTGCCGGAAGCATAATGGGAAATTCCCACCTGCATAGACAGTGCAGAACCGTTTTTCGGAACCTCATATTCTTATATGAGGAACCGCAGGGCGGCTTGAACTGTAGCACTGGACAGGCGAGTTGGTCTTCGGGCGAATCCGTCAGGGTTCATGCGAAGGCCTTAGTGCAACGGTTTTCAAGGTCATCAGATGATGGCGGAGAAAGCTTAAGTAAGACTGGAGACGATCAGTGGACAGAGTTGCCAAAGAGCAAATGGTCTCTGACCTGCATTCCGTTTTCGATGGTGCCAATGTTGTTGTCGTAACCCACTATTCCGGGTTAACGGTCGGCGAACTTGGTGTTCTTCGTGGACAGATGCGTGAAGCGGGAGCCCGCTTCAAGGTCACCAAAAATCGTCTTACGCGTCTTGCTCTGGCAGGCACGAAGTTTGAAGGACTGTCGGACATGTTCACAGGCCCGACGGCTATTGCGTACTCGGAAGATCCGGTCGCAGCAGCCAAGGCCGCAGTGAACTTTTCCAAGGAGAACGCAAAGTTAATCGTTCTCGGCGGTGGTATGGGTGAAGAAATGCTGGACGTCGATGGCGTCAAAGCACTGGCCACATTGCCGTCTCTTGATGAACTTCGTGGCAAGCTTGTTGGTCTTATCAACTCTCCGGCAACCAAGGTTGCTGGCGTGTTGCAGGCACCGGCAGGTCAGCTCGCACGTGTCATGTCGGCACGGGCAAAACAGAGCGACGCTGCGTGAGTCGTTGTTTCGAGTACTGAATATAGTTCAAGCCTAGGAGATCTTTAAAATGGCTGATTTGGATAAAATCGTAGAAGACCTTTCCGCATTGACGGTTATGGAAGCCGCTGAGCTTTCAACCATGCTGGAAGAAAAATGGGGCGTTTCTGCTGCTGCTCCTGTTGCTGTTGCCGCTGTTGCCGGTGGCGATACAGGTGCTGCTGCGGCTGAAGAGAAAGACGAGTTCGACGTCATTCTGGCATCATTCGGCGAGAAAAAGATCAACGTGATTAAAGAAGTTCGCACAATCACGGGTCTTGGCCTCAAGGAAGCTAAAGAGTTGGTTGAATCAGCTCCCAAGCCTCTCAAGGAAGGCGTCAAGAAAGAAGAAGCTGAAGAGCTCAAGAAGACACTTGAAGCAGCCGGCGCTACCGTCGAGCTCAAGTAATCTGATTTGGTTTTGGGGCGTCGTCATTGGCGACGCCCCTGACCGGTTTTTTTCGACCGGTAACGATTGTATTTGTTTTTTTTATTTTTGATGTGGCCTGCATCACGTATTTCAAGATATTTGGGCCCATCATTATCGAGACCGCCACATTTGCGCGAATAGGCTTACCGCAAGCCGGGAACTGCAAATGGCATACCGGATCATTCGCACCGCAAGGTGTGGTTGGTCCAACATCAGGGACTGGAACAGTTGGTTGCGGTGACCAGCAGGACCGGTTCTTTTGAAGCGGATATCACGAGGATAATTCATGACGAGCTCACTTGGTGGTCGCAAACGCGTCCGTAAGGATTTTGGTCGCCTGACGACTGTTGCCGAAATGCCGAACCTCATCGAGGTTCAGAAATCATCCTATGAACAGTTTCTGCAGCGTTATACGCCTGTAGCCGAACGCACAGAGTCCGGATTGCAGGAAGTCTTTCGCTCTGTATTCCCGATCCAGGATTTTTCGGAGCGCGGCACGCTTGAATACGTGAGTTACGAGTTTGAAGAGCCAAAGTATGACGTGGAGGAATGCCAGCAACGGGGCATGACGTACGCGGCACCGCTGAAAGTAACGCTTCGCCTGGTGGTCTGGGATATTGACGAAGATACGGGCGCGCGTTCAATCCGTGATATCAAGGAACAGGACGTCTACATGGGCGATATGCCCCTGATGACGGACAAAGGCACGTTTGTTGTTAATGGCACGGAGCGCGTCATTGTTTCTCAAATGCACCGCTCGCCCGGCGTATTTTTCGATCATGACAAGGGCAAGACCCATTCTTCGGGCAAGTTCCTGTTCGCCGCACGCGTGATTCCTTACCGTGGCTCCTGGCTCGATTTCGAATTTGACGCCAAAGACCTTGTGTTCGTTCGTATTGATCGCCGCCGCAAATTGCCGATCACGACGATGCTGATGGCGCTTGATAGTGAAAAAACCCATGATCTGCGGGCCAAGCGGGCCAAAGCGGGTAAGGACATGGATCCCGGCGAAATCACCGGTATGTCTCCTGAGGAAATCCTCAATTATTACTATGGCTCGGTGAATTTCGAGCGGACCAAACGGGGCTGGAAGACCGAATTCCAGGCCGACCGTTTGCGTGGTGTAAAACTGGTCTCTGATCTGATCAACGCCAAGACTGGTCGTGTGGTGGTGGAAGCCGGCACAAAAATGACACCCCGGGCGCTCAAGCAACTGACCGAAAAAGGCATGACCGAGCAGCTCGTGACCGACGAGGATCTGATTGGTCGTTATATCGCCAACGACATCATCGATGAGAAAACCGGCATGATTTACATGGAAGCCGGTGATGAAGTCACAGAAGAAGCAATTGAGACTCTGACCGAAGCGGGCATTGACAGCCTTGATACGCTGGCAATCGACCATATCAATGTGGGTCCCTACTTGCGCAATACACTGGCGGTCGACAAAAACACCACACGTGAAGAGGCGTTGATTGACATATATCGTGTCATGCGTCCGGGTGAACCACCGACCCTGGAGACGGCGGAAGCGCTGTTTAAAAGCCTGTTTTTCGATCCGGAGCGTTATGATCTGTCTGCGGTCGGTCGGGTCAAGATCAATGCCCGTCTGGACTTCAAGGATGTGGACGATTCCGTTCGTGTTCTGCGCCGTCAGGACGTGCTGGAAGTTGTCCGTACCCTGATCGAACTGAAAGATGGCCGTGGTGAAATCGATGATATCGATCACCTTGGCAATCGCCGCGTTCGCTCGGTTGGCGAACTGATGGAAAACCAGTACCGCGTCGGCCTGCTCCGCATGGAGCGCGCAATTCGTGAACGCATGAGCTCTGTCGATATTGACACCGTCATGCCGCACGACATGATCAACGCTAAACCGGCAGCCGCTGCCGTGCGGGAGTTCTTCGGGTCGTCTCAGTTATCCCAGTTCATGGATCAGACAAACCCGTTGAGCGAAATCACCCACAAGCGCCGTCTTTCAGCATTGGGCCCGGGCGGTCTGACCCGTGAACGTGCAGGCTTTGAAGTCCGTGACGTTCATCCCACACACTACGGTCGTATCTGTCCCATCGAGACACCTGAAGGGCCAAATATTGGTCTGATCAATTCGCTGGCCACATTTGCAGTTGTGAACAAATACGGGTTTATCGAAACACCCTACCGCAAGGTCGTGTCCGGTAAGGTCACATCCGAGGTTATATATCTGTCTGCCATTGAGGAAGGCCGGTATACCATTGCCCAGGCCAATGCTGAAGTCAGCGACAAGGGTAGCTTTGAGCGTGATCTGGTGAGTTGTCGCAAAGGCGGCGATTTCATGATGGCTCGCCCGAGTGACATCGATTATATCGACGTTTCGCCAAAACAGCTTGTATCTGTTGCGACGGCGCTGATTCCGTTCCTGGAAAACGATGATGCCAACCGGGCCCTGATGGGATCGAACATGATGCGTCAGGCTGTGCCGTTGCTGCAAAGCGAGGCACCGCTGGTTGGTACGGGTATGGAAGGGGCTGTTGCCCAGGACTCCCGCGCCACAATCGTCGCACGTCGCTCCGGCGTGATCGATCAGGTCGATGGCACGCGTATTGTTGTCAATGCGACCGAGGACGACATGCAGAGTTCCGAAGTTGGCGTTGATATCTACAACCTGCAAAAGTTCCAGCGTTCAAACCAGAATACCTATCTGCATCAGCGTCCGCTGGTGAAGGTTGGTGATCATGTTGAAGCTGGCGATACGGTGGCCGATGGCCCGTCAACGGACCTGGGTGAGCTTGCCCTCGGCCGCAACGTGCTTTGTGCCTTCATGCCGTGGAATGGTTACAACTTCGAGGATTCAATTCTGATTTCAGAACGCATCGTTCGCGATGACGTTTTCACCTCGATTCACATCGAAGAGTTCGAAGTCATGGCCCGGGATACCAAACTGGGTCAGGAAGAAATCACGCGAGATATCCCCAATGTGGGTGAAGAAGCGCTGAAAAATCTGGATGAAGCCGGCATTGTCTACATTGGTGCCGAAATCAAACCAGGTGACATTCTGGTCGGTAAGGTTACGCCAAAAGGCGAAAGCCCCATGACACCGGAAGAGAAGCTGCTTCGCGCCATCTTTGGTGAAAAGGCATCTGACGTCCGTGATACGTCGCTTCGCCTGCCACCCGGCGTTGCCGGCACCGTGGTCGAAGTGCGGGTATTCTCGCGTCGCGGTGTGGATAAGGATGAAAGGGCGCTGGCCATTGAACGGGCCGAGATCGAACGTCTCGCAAAAGACCGTGACGATGAACGCGCTATTCTTGAACGCAGCTTCCAGCAGCGCCTGCAAACGTTGTTGCTGAACAAGAAAGCCGCCAGTGGTCCCAAGGGCCTGAAGGAAGGCACCAAGATTACGGACGAAATACTGTCCGAATACACACCGGGTCAGATGTCCCAGATCGTTGTTGCCAATGATCGTGTGATGAAGGACGTGGAAGCCCTTAAAACACAGTTTGAAGAAGGCATTGCCCGTCTTCAGGCGCGTTTTGACGGCAAGGTCGATAAATTGCAGCGCGGTGACGATCTGAGTCCTGGCGTCATGAAAATGGTCAAGGTCTTTGTTGCCGTTAAGCGCAAGATCCAGCCTGGTGATAAAATGGCCGGTCGGCATGGTAACAAGGGCGTCATTTCGCGCATTGTACCCGTCGAGGACATGCCGCATCTGGATGACGGCACAGCCGTTGACATCGTGCTTAATCCGCTGGGTGTGCCGTCACGTATGAACGTGGGACAGATTCTTGAGACTCATATGGGCTGGGCCTGTCGTGGACTTGGTCGCCAAATCGGCGAGATCATGGATGCGGCTTATGCCAACGGCCACGATACCAAGAAGACTCGCGCCAAGCTCAAGGAAATCTACAATCCCAAAGAGTACCGCGAACAGGTCCAGGATTTGCCGGATGACCAGCTCATGGAACTGGCCGAGAACATGCGCGGTGGCGTCGCGATCGCCACACCTGTTTTCGACGGTGCCCACGAGGCGGATATCGTGGAAATGCTGGAAATGGCCGGGCTCGATACCTCCGGCCAGGTCACGTTGACCGACGGGCGCACGGGTGAGACCTTTGATCGCAAGGTGACGGTAGGCTATATCTACATGCTGAAATTGCACCACCTTGTTGATGACAAGATTCACGCCCGTTCCATTGGACCATACAGCCTTGTTACCCAGCAGCCGCTGGGTGGTAAGGCCCAGTTCGGTGGGCAGCGGTTTGGTGAAATGGAAGTATGGGCGCTGGAAGCTTATGGCGCTGCATACACGCTACAGGAAATGCTCACAGTCAAATCTGATGACGTATCAGGACGTACCAAGGTGTACGAAGCGATAGTCCGCGGTGATGATACATTCGAAGCGGGTATTCCGGAATCATTCAATGTGCTGGTCAAGGAATTACATTCCCTTGGCCTCAACGTTGAACTGATTTGATCTTAACCGGAAAACCTGAAGGAGAGCGACAATGAATGAATTGATGAAAATTTTCGGACAGCCAAACACCCAGCAGTTCGACAAGATCAAGATCACGATTGCATCACCCGAACGTATCCGGTCGTGGTCGTTTGGCGAAATCAAGAAACCGGAAACCATCAACTACCGCACATTCAAGCCTGAAAGGGATGGTTTGTTCTGTGCCCGTATCTTTGGCCCGACCAAGGATTACGAGTGCCTGTGCGGCAAGTACAAGCGGATGAAGTACAAAGGCATCACGTGCGAAAAATGTGGTGTCGAAGTCACGCTGCAAAAGGTGCGTCGCGAACGCATGGGGCACATTGAACTGGCATCACCTGTCGCGCATATCTGGTTCATGAAGTCACTGCCAAGCCGTATCGGCCTGTTGCTGGACATGACGTTGAAAGATCTGGAGCGGGTTCTCTATTTCGAGAACTACGTGGTTGTCGAACCCGGCCTGACACCCATGGCATTGCATGAACTGCTTACAGAAGAGCAGTACCAGCGGGCTGTTGACGAATACGGTGAAGATTCATTCACCGTCGGTATCGGCGCGGAAGCGTTACGCGACATGTTGTCGGCGCTGGACCTGGAAGACGAGCTTGAAAGTCTGAAAATAGATCTTCGGGAAACCGGTTCGGAAGCCAAGCGCAAGAAGTTTGTAAAGCGGCTCAAGCTGGTCGAGGCGTTTATCGCATCCAAAGCGCGTCCGGAGTGGATGATCCTGGAAGTTGTTCCTGTGATTCCGCCCGAGCTGCGCCCGCTGGTGCCGTTGG